>CAIMHL010000653.1 GCA_903840825.1 uncultured beta proteobacterium | reverse complement strand
CCCGATGCCATGCATAAACAAAGCCGCCGATCTCAACAAACGCAAACAGGGCGAAGAACCCATAGGTCAGTATCGGGCGCACACCGGAGCGCAGGTTGACCATCCACTGGCTGGCTCCTTGACCTATGGCGATGTCGTGGGCGTACAGGGCTGCTCGTTCTGACGCCTCTGCCTCAATGGCCTGACCCTCTACCTTGATCTCCTCCACCCGCTGCTGGGCCTCAAAGCCAGCTTTGCGTAGCTCAAGCTCACGCTCAATCTGCAACTGGGCCATTGCCATCTCATGCTTCTTGTCGGCACGGTCTTGAAAAAAGCCAAGCAGCTTGGGCAGGCCCCCGGCAAGAAAGGAGATCAGGGTTGAGAGTAGGGTCAGCATTTCTTTTCTTCCTCATGGGACAGTTTGACGCCAGCAAGTAGGCCAATAAAGCCACCGACGATGGTTTGAAACGCAGGGCCAACCAACTCAAAAATTTTATTGTTGTCCACCTTCTCGTCAAACAGTCCAAGCAGCATTACACCGGACATTGACAGGACAACAATGCATAGGGTCAGGCTCACCATGAGCGTTACGGCAAAAGTAAGTTTGGCTCTCATTTTTTATTCCAAATCTCAAACAGGCTCTTGACCTTTTCTTCCAGCACGGCAATTTTTATGTCCATCTTCGCCAGCACGATGATGAGCGTTATCAGCGCCAGCAGCATGGGCCAACCCTTTGCCAGTGCTTCTAGAAATTCCATGATCAACGGAATGTGAGTGACGCATAAACGATAGCTGACATTGAGACGATAAGCACCCCGGCGGTCTTCATAATCACGCCTTCAAGTCGTTTTAATCGTGCATTTATCTGCGCGTATCGTTCGGCGCAGACCGCTTCATGGCTTGTGAATTGTGCTTCAAGGTTCATCTTTTGCTTTCGGTACTTGCGCTTCGGCCTGCTCTTTGATTTTGACGATCAGAGGCCAGCATCCGCTGCTTGATGGCAACTGCCCCAGCGTCTGGAGGACAAAGTTGATTTCGTTTACGTCGAGTTCTAAGTTCATGCTTGGCTCCAAGGCAGTGCGGTGTTGGCGGGGCTGACAGGTGGGGTGATCATTGAGTCAATCTGGCCCTGCACACAGGCTTGTGCGCTGGTGATGGCCGACTCAGGAATCCAGCCAATGACCTGTGCTTGAGTCAAGCTGGCGTAGGGGGTCACTGGCCCTTCTTGGTCAGCAGAACTGAAGGTGGTGTTGCCGCCGATGCTGGCGGTGTTGCTGCCGTCTACGCCTGTGACTTGCCAGATTGCGTTGACCACATAGTCTGGTGAGGGGGTGTTCAAGGTGTACATCGAGGTGATAGTGGTGGTGAAGGTTGTCATGCTGTTGCCCTTTCGGTTTGTGCTGCTTGATATGCCGCAACCACATCCGCTGTCCATGCCGTGTTGCAATGAGCAACTACATTGGCGGGTACGCCTGTCAAGTCCTGCCCCGGCGTCAGGCTTGAACGATGGTAGGTTTGGCTCAGTTGGACGCCATCTTCCATGATGCGTGTTGCTTCACGATAGAGGATGATGCCGTTCTCGGTGACTGTAATTTGGTCAACGACTGTGGTTTTGGTGAGTGACATGATGTTCCTTTTAAGTTAAGTGTCCAATTAGCAAATTCATGCTAGTTAATCTGTGATGTAAGAAAATGAAAACGCATAGTCTGAGTTTGTGCCGAGAGTAGAAGCATTAACATAGAAGTCAATGGAGGATGCTGTATTACTAGCTCTTATTCCTACTCCAGTTTTTGTATTAAGGTCTAATGCTACAGTTCCACTTGTACAACTAAATGCAGAGCCAACGGCAAATGGCAATCCAGTAATATTTACAGAAGTTCCAATTGGAGAAGAAACACTTAATATAGTATTTGCGCCAGTTATCGTAACCACACGCCCAACTTTTGTGTACCCCAAATTTTGGTAAGCAGTATATAGAGTGATTGTTCCTGATGTTGATGGTGTCCAAGTCGGAGTAAAAGTCCCCTCCTCATAATCATCCAGCGTGTTGGCGTTTGATGATGCGGATTGAGTTGCGGGGAAGGTGATGCCTGTGCCTGCGTTTGGTACTGCACCTTGAAGTGCAACTGTCTGGTTGTTTGCGGCGGAGATAAGCAGATTCCCATCCCCATCAGACAGCACGATGTAGTTGTTTAATGTACGAATGTCTAAAGGAGTATTACCTGCGTAATTGCCAAGGATGGTGTTCTTTGAACCCGTGGTCATGTTGTAACCAGAGTTATAACCAACAAAATTATTCAATGTCCCAGTTGAAAACCTCCCAGTATCCGTACCAATAAATACATTGTAATTATTATTATTTGTGTAGCCAGCGCCTGTACCTAAAAACGTGTTTTGTATACCCGTCTGATTCGTATACCCCGCCTGATAACCCACAGCAGTGTTGTTTGAGGCTGTGGTGTTGGAGAATAGGGCTTCACCCCCTAAAGAGGTATTATTACTACCTGTAGTTAATTTATTACCTGACAGATACCCAACCATTGCGTTTGTTGTTCCAGTACCCGCAGAAACATTAGGGCCTGAGCCAAAGCCAATATAAGTATTCCCGCCACCGCTTGATACGGTTAAGCCAGCGTCTTTACCAACAAATACATTGCTGTTTGATGTTGCATCTTTACCCGCTAGGGTTCCGACATATACGTTAGATGCCCCCGTGGTATTACTATACCCCGCCTGATAACCGACAGCGGTGTTGTTTGAGGCTGTGGTGTTGGATACAAGAGCGTCTTTGCCTACTGCGGTGTTGTAACTACCTGTAGTGTTAGCGTATAACGCTCCTGAACCAAATACCGAAAGGCTTTCTCCAGTAGTATTTAGTGCCGCCGTTAATCGACCAACAGCCGTATTGTTATTGGCGGTGATGTTAGCGCCCAAAGAACCTTCACCCACGGCAGTGTTAGTAATACCAGTCGTATTTGCATCCAAGGCTTGATAGCCAATGGCGGTGTTTAATGAACCAGTCGTATTAGCCGCTAAAGCACTCACACCAACCGCAGTGTTGCTAGCCACAGCACCAGCACCAAGGCCCACGGTCAAGCCTTGCACAATAGCACCAGCGGTGAGGGTGGAGACACCCGTCACGCCAAGGGTTGTGGATGCGGTGAGTGAGGTAAACGCGCCCGAACTCGCAGTCGTAGCCCCGACAGTCATGCCATTAATTGTCCCTCCGGTCAGCGTTGCACCGCTTGAGACAAGTGTGTTGAGCGTAGCCGTGGACGATGCGGTGAGGGTTGTGAATGAACCAGCCAGCGGAGTGGATGCGCCAATCACTACGTTGTTGATTTGATTGCCGCCGCCTGAGACTGTGCCGCCAAGCGTAAATGCTGGCATGGTTCCCACGCTGGCTGGGCTTCCCAATGCCCCACCGTTGACGACAAACGCCCCGGCAGTGCCTACGTTGACCCCGAGGGCGGTGACTACACCGGTGCCAGTGGTTGTGGTGCTTGGAGCCGCACCAGCCCCGCCGCCGATGACCAACGCGCTTGCCGCAAGTGCAGTGGATGATGCCAATGTGCCTGTGGCTGTAAAAGCCAAGACGCCGCCTGATGTGCCTGCTGTAAGCCCTGTGCCGCCAGATGCCACAGGGAGGGCAGAACCCAGGGTCAAAGAGGTGAAGTACGTGGCCGCATCAACCACATTTGTGCCGTTGTTGTAGACCAGCGTTGCCTTGCCCGCGGGGACCGAGATGCCCGTACCTGTAGTGTTTTTGACTGTCTTGGCCCCAGTGCCTGTGTTATTGATGAGGTAAAACTTTTCAATCTGGCAACCAGAACCCAGTATCAGGCTACGCACCGAACCGACGCCTGTGGAGCTTTCTGTAATATTTAAACGCAGGTTTCTGGCTGATTGGGAGGTTGCAGAGTCCGTTAATGTGACCGTTACATCTGCGTCCGTTGGAAAATCTACCGTGGCGGAACCAGTAATAGCCTCGCCCAAAACAGCATCACCCAAATTGACGTTGGTTAACGTGCCCCATGTACCTGAGTTTTGTCCCGTCTCAAGCAACTCTATTTTTAGTGCCGACCATGTTGATGCCATTTTTTGCCCCTACGTTAAAATCTGAACCCAAGTCACGGTGTTTCCGTTATTTACTGCAACCCAATTCACCGACTGTGAACTGCCCACATTTTGCCAGTTGGGCGTCTGGCTGTCATTCACTACACCCCAGTTCACCGACTGTGCATCGTTCACATTTTGCCAGTTGGGCGTCTGGCCGTCATCTACAACAGCCCAAACAAGCACGTTCCCAACTTGACCCTGCGCTGAAACCCCGGTAACAAACACGTCCGCATTTGCGGCTACCGTAACGCTGCTCACCGTCCCAACAGCCTGCAGTCCTGTGACAAGCACATTCCCGCCGGCATTGATGACCACTGTTCCCAGGGCCGTGGTCCCTGACACACCGACCGGGAAGACGTTGGCGTCGCCCGTGTGCACAACCGACCCCACCTGCCCAACACCCGCTACCCCCGTGACCGCCACGCTCACCGCTGCAGTCACCGTGACGCTGCCCAGAGCCGTGGTGCCCTGCACCCCAGTGCCCGTCACGTTGGCATCACCAACCATGGTGACCTGGCCAACCTGGCCCGTTGCATTTACCCCAGTGACGCTGACGTCCGCATTGGCGGCAACCGTAACACTACCTACTGACCCTGTGGCTGACAGCCCCGTCAGCGTAACACTGGCGGCTGCCGATATTGTGACGGAGCCAACCGCGCCCGTGCCCGTGGGAAGAGCAGCGAGGCTCTCGCCCCACGGATCGTCTCCCCAGCCTACACCAGACGCATCCCAGCCCTGAAACGCAACAACAGCATCAGCCACCCCTGCTCCTTATGCAATTCTAATAATCGCATTGCTTGCATCAGCAGTTGGAAAGATGATGGTAAAAGTGCCGCTGGTGGACGTCTTCGCACCACCGAAATCCAAGACGCAGACGGTTGGATCAAACGCAGCCGTGTCGTTGTAAATCAACGCGCCATAGGCCGTGATGGTCGCACTGGTAAAGGACAGATCAGCAAAGTCCGTAAACGCAGTGGTCCCAGTGGCTAGGGGCGTGACGTTGGTCAACGTGCCGCCGCCCGCCGCATAGGTGCCTGAGTTGGCCACCTCGTTGGTGGCCGTGTAGGCGGTCGTTGAGGCGGTGAACGATGCACTGTTGTCGTACAAGGCCAGCTTGAAGGTGTTGCCCGTGCCGGTCGTGAAGTTATGCACGGCCTTCATCAACTCCGTTTTAAAGCTGGTGCACATGAAATTGCCTGAAAATGCCATTTTTAATCTCCTAACAAATGAACCAGGTCTGGGTGACCGGCCTCGCGCAGGCGTGAGGCAATAGTTGCTCGGTCCTGTTCAACCGCCTCTTTTAAATAGAACGCCACGACCTGCTTGACATTTTCTTTAAAGGCCCTTGCCTGCGCCTGCACCGCCGGGTGCGACTGGTCCCCGATGTGGATGATCTTGTCGGCAGCGCGCGTGGCCAGTTCTTCTGGCGTCCAGCCACGCCCTTGCGTGGTTTGAACAAAAACGCTGCCCATGCTCATGGGTAAAGGTGCGGTCATCATGGTCCAGGTGAATCCGATTTAAGTGGAATACGAAGCATGCCATCACGATACTCGTCACGGCGGCGGCGACCTTGCTGTTCTGCGCCCAGGCCTTGAAGCGCCTCTTTGTAGGCACCACGGAAGTACTGCAGCATTTCAGCCGGCCCTTTTGTGTAGCTGTAGGCTTGAATCAAACAGGCGTACAACAGCGCCTCTGGCGCATTGCTGCTGATCCAAGTATTGGGATTGGCCGACGACAACTGTGTTGGGCGGTAGATGTAGCCCAACTCTACGCTGTAGTTCTGGTTTGGGGTGGGTGCGATGTAAAACGTGGCCTGGTTCCACACCGAGTAGTACTTGGGCGTGCCCTGCGTGGTGCCGTTGTCCCAGTACTCTTTCATGAAAGACGTGTCGCGGAAATCCAAAAACAGCTGATCCCCGCTGGTCGGCGTCAGGATCATGTAGCGATGCGTCAAGAGGTCTGTGGGAGCAGTCAGGAACTTATTGCCCTGAGTCATGCTGCCCGTGACCTCTAGCTTGAAGACATCCAGGTCAATCTCGCGAAGAATCTGGTTCTCCGCCATGGTGATGAAGGTGTCTATCACCGCGTTGGTAAACACGTTGCTGTTTACCTCGGTGTAGTTCCGAATGTTGGTGACAAGTTCGTTGTAGGTCATGTGATGCTCACAGTCACTGTGCCGACAACGCCCTGCGCAATGAGCGCCTGGTCCTGCACATACGGCTGCATGTTGGTGCCGCCTTGCACGCTGCCGTAACTTTGAAAAGCGGTGAAGCCCGGTGCGCCGACAAAGACGGACACTGGTTCAATGCGATCGGGCCGCGGATCGCGGAGCGCGATGGCGTCCCCCCTGTAGCGGAGCGGCTCAAGCTGCGGCTCCTTGGGCTCGTAATCGTCCGGACACACCATGAACCCGCGCCAGTTCTTGCGCAAAATGTTGTACTTGTACCGCTGCCCGCAATAGTCACAGAGGGCATTGGAAAACTTGCCTGACGCAAAGGCCATGTCATACCCCCAAGTCCGGTACAAACTGCACGCTGGCAGTGTCTCGGTCTTCCAAAGCAGCGCGCTGGAAGTCCTCCTCGTAAATCGTCTTGAGCCCCGCAACGCGGTCCGCGGCAAACTTGAGGGCCAGGTAGTAAGCCAGGCCCGACGCTAAACAAGGAAGGAAGCGGAAATTTACGTCGGAGGTGTTGGTGTAAACACCTGCGTCTTGGATGCGCCGAATGCGGTAGTACACGAAGGTGTAGTTTTGATCCGCTGCCGGGTAAAAGTACACCTTTGGGACGTTGGTGCGCTCTACGTAAAACTGAGCGGGGCGGGCCTGCGTGGTCTTGTCAGGCACGTTAAGGTAGTCTTCACGGCTGATCCGCTCAATGTAGACGTCGGTGTTGATGCCTTGGTTGTTTTGTCGAATAACAGCCTCCAGCACATTGACCACATCAGTCGGCAACGAAATGGTGTTGTCCCCCTGCACCAGGGCAAAAGTAGCCTGCTCAATGGTCCACAGGTTTAACCCACGATTGGCCCAGTCGAGGAACAGCAAATTGAGCGAGCGACGTGCCGAAGAAAGCTGATAGCCGCTTGTGGGCCGCATTCCGCAACGCTCAAATGCCTCTTCAATCAGGTCGTCAATCGACAGATCAAATGTGGTGGTGCCCGAGGTGGCCATTTAGCACATGCCGCCTTTTTTGTAGCCCTTGGCCATCATACCCCCGCCCCTCTTGCCAATGGGCTTGCCCATGGCCATGCGCTTGTGCTCATTGATGCCGCCTTTGTTGGCCATGCCGCCTTTGGCCATCATGGGAACCCCCGTGCTTTTGCTCGTCTCGGACATCATCTTGTTTGCAGGGCCGCTTTCAACAGCACCGCCGCCACGACTGGCGCAACCCATTCCTCTTCCAGCCATATCAAACTCCTTTTTTCATTGCACGGCCTTTGACGTCGGCCGTTTTACGTCCCACAGCGCGACCCATCTTGTCGCCCATGTCAGAATTTTTCATCATCTTGCCGTCAGGCATCTTGTGCATGCCCACCGCGCCGCCTTTTTTCATTGCGGGAGGCATCCCCTGGGGCATCGGGCCGCGCGCGGGAGGCATTGCGCCCTGCATTGGCATGCCAGCAGGGCCGCCCATTTGCATCTTCTTGGGCGCGCCACCCTGTTTCATCTTGCCAACGCCGTCGGCCGCAAAGGCGGGCACTGATTTGCCGTCCTTTTTAACCATTTTCATGCCAGATTTTTTCATACATTTACCCTATTTTTAACGGTTGATCTCAACACTTCCAACGCTTTCTCGCCTGACGAAGCCTGCTGTTAGGGTCTTTGGCAGCCTCAGGAAAATCCTTCATCTGTCCTTCCGACCGGGCGCAATATGAAGCACGACGCTTCGCCTCTGTGGGCGAAGGCTTACTCGAGGTTACCGCCGTTTTGAGCTTGCTTCCAGGATTGGCCTGGCGATACGCTGCAACGCCTTTCTTGGTCATGCCAGCACCGGCCTTGGTAGCGCGGAAGTTCCCGCTCTTTACCGAGGTTTTGATGCCCATGCCCTTAGAGGCCATTACTGCGCTGCCCCACCATAAAAGAACAGCGTCACGCTGGTAATTTCAACACCAGAGACGTCAACAAACACCCCCGAATCAAAGAGAATCCCCTGGTCCGGCAAAAGAATGTCATTGGCTCCCGCCACAGCGGCGGTGGTGAGAGTCAGCAATGCTGTGCTCCCAACAGTACTGCCGTTCCTCAGGGTAATTGTTCCGGACACTGCTGTGTTTGTGAAATAAATGCCGGCTACCCTTGTGCGACCGGCAATTGCATGCGCATCGACAGTCTTTGTGACTGCCTGAATATTGCTGTTGCTCATGTCGGCTCCTGATTAAGCAGTGCGTGTGAACACGTAGGCTGTTGCGCTGGAGAACATGAGGGTGAACCGGGCAAGGCCTGTTACACCTGAAGCAATTGTCAGGTCACCAAATGAGCCGGGGGTATCAGCAGCGCCAGAGGACAAGATGCCGTTGACGGCAACAACCATAGTCACAGTCGATGCGCCACCAGTGTTGTCAACATATAGGTCAAATATAGTGCCTTTGGCCGCGCCAAGAGCCGCGCCAAGCAGTGTGCCCGTGGGCAAGGTAATGGCAGTTGCGGCAGCAGAAGTGGAAGTGATGTAGCCAGTAGCAACTTCGGCAGCAGTGGCAACTGCAGTGGCGTTGATTGCGGAGGTTGTAGCGTGCGTGATGCTGCCTGACCCTGCAATATTGCCCGTGACGTTGCCCGTGACGTTGCCCGTAAGAGCGCCAACAAAGCCGTTGGTGGACGTAACCGGGCCCGAAAACGTGGTGGATGCCATGATTTTTCCTTACATACAAGTTAGGCGCATCAGTCTGTATGTCGTCAGCCGGGGCTGTCTAATGCACCGGAAGGCCCGGAGT
>CAIMHL010000652.1 GCA_903840825.1 uncultured beta proteobacterium | reverse complement strand
TCTGCTGTACGACATTTGAATATTACTGAGTAAATTTACTCTGCAGTGTACAATTTATCCGTATTGCTTGCAACCGCCGATTCTTTCCCATGAAATTCGTAACTTAACTCCCTGAAGAAGTGCACTTATTTCGTCAGTCACCTTTCCTTCTCGTTTTCAGGCGGAAGCCGCACGCTCACGTACCGCAACTTCAGTCAGCAAGTGGCTGATGGAAAAAGCTATTTACTTCAATTTATTGTGACCAAAAGCAGGGTAGGGCGCTCATTTTTCCGCGGTGAGTTCGCGACTGCAGACCTGTAGCTCATTAGTCGGGTTTAGACCCTTACCGGTAGTAGCCGCTTCCTATTTGACTCCTCAAAACCGGGCACCCGTGTTTCAACAAGAGCCATCTGAAAGATCAAGACCGCCGGTCACTCTAGATCAATTGCTTTCCGCCAACTTGCCGGAACCTCACCAGCAAACCGGTCGCTTGGCTATGTCCCTGTTCGTCGGCAATGTGGCGACGATTTAAGTAAACCCTATTATGGGACTCGATAAGTGACGATAGTCGAATTCTCATCTGGCCGACAGCAACTTCAGCAGACGCTTAGGGGATAACATCGTTCGGGTAGAGATCAAGGTACTCAATCACGGGCGACACTAAGTTTCTGAAAATGGATGAAAAAAATGAGCGAAGAAACGAACTTGCAACTAAAGGCGGCGCTGCCGGCTGTGCAAAATTACAAGAATGAGCTTCAGGCCTTCGAGACAGGCCTGATGGGCTTTATCGCCCAACACGGGCTGCCAACAAAGAATGTGCTGGTGCCTGTAAGCGAGCGGTTGAAGGTCTTCGGAAATGTTGAGGACGTACTTCAGCTTCTGGAAGTGGAACACAAGCAGAAGTCAATTTATGTGTCGAAATTCATTGCCGCATCCGCATCCGGTCTCTTTGACGCAGCTTTGAACTATCTATGGGATGAGACGATCTTTGAACTTCGCAAGCGGGTCGTGCGCTATGACTTAGACTATTTCTTCGACTTGGCAGTGACTAATCCGGAAAAACGAAAGAAGCTGTCATCGGAGGATGATTTAGCTCGACTTGATGATAATGAGTTAATCCGTGGAGCATCAGAGATGGGGCTTGTTTCGGAGCTTGGATTTAAGCACCTTGACTAAATACGCTACATGCGAAATTGGGCAAGTGCAGCACACCCGAACCAGAACCAGATTACTGGGCTTCAATTAATTGGCTGGTTTGAGACCTGCATAAAGGAGGTAATCGCGCTGCCCGAGACAAATGCGACCACCCAGATCAAAGCTCTGCTGGCCAATGTTAAGGCTCATCCTCTCGACGCAACCAGTGCGAAGCAGGTCAGTGGATTTTTTATTTCGCTGACTCCTGATCAAAGCAATAACTTGATGGCCGGTTTCTTTGGCATCTACACAAACGAAGCGTCATTGCCCATCGCCCGTGACAACGTAAACTCTCTTGCGCCGCTACTTTGGCCTTTTGTCGGTGAGCCGATAAGAAGAACATTCGGAATCAAATATGGCCAATTCACCGCAAACAACGATGCTGGAAAGGCGAAGCTCGCGCGAGAGTTTCTAGATGGCGTCGGTGCCGCGAGCTATATCCCCGACTCTATTAGAGCTGCTGAAATTGGCACCGCGATTGACGAGTTGTTGACAGCCCATCGTGGATTCAACAACTTTCATATTGAACCTTCGTTTGCACGGCGACTCGAATCGCTTATTGGGGAAACTGGACACATTCCAGCTGCAGTAGTGGAACCTTACGTCGAAGCACTCGTGGAAGTTTTTTTGACAAATGGTCACGGTGTAGTTAAGGCTGCAGAATCGAACTACCAGCGACTGTTATCAAAATTAGACAGTACCCAGGCCTTGCTCGCTGTACTTTCATTCCGCAAGGCACATATCTCTAGCAGGCTTCAGTTTTCTTTGGCAAAAAGGCAGTTTCTTGAATTGGTCACACTTGCCAAAACAAAGATCACCAGCCCTCAGGGGATTGACATCATCGAAACAGTACAAGGTTACAAACCGCCGTTGGAACACATGCGAACAGAATCAATACTGATGAAAAAAGTGAACGCCATTACGAAATCCCTTGGATTTTGAGTATTACGATCGAATCCACTTCCACTAGTGCATTGACCGATTGTCGATCGTAACCAACGACCGCCGTTTGGGACTTAAATTCCAAGGTTTGGACTTCACCCGCATCAATAGACAAACTCGTCCGCTGACTGAAATTGACTGGATCGTGCAAAGAAACGGGCAGGGTAGGGAATAGAAGGAGCTTTTTGGTCAATTTAGCAAGGGAGCTCTGGGGATGAATTCAGGGATGAATGCGGGGAATGGAGGGGTATTAAAACTGCTTTGTCACGGGTACGACCCCCACATTGATGCCCCTGCGTTCCCCACACGGCGGGGTTCGAGCCCCATCAGCCACCCCAGATAAAGCCTTACGGCACATAGAAAGCCTGCTTCAGAAACGATAGCAGGCTTTTTTATTTGGTGTTGTTTTTTTCCTCATACCTGCGCTATGCCGCCAGCGGTACATTTTTTGTACTGCGTTCAAGCGCGGGGTGCGGTCGTTTTTCCGTAAGTTTTTTAAATAAAAGGCTAAGGTCAAAATTGTCTATGTCATCGCCTGGACTTTTGTGCCGCCCCTGTCGCGCCCGCAACCCCCATGAGTTACCGCTGTCCGGCGGGGCATCAACAACGACTTGCCACTGACTCTGGTCGAGGCCGCCAAGCGCACCGGGGGGCGCTGCTAGAGCGGATTCGGGCCGAATTGAGTGTGCAAGCGGGCCGCGAGGTGCCGATCTTGGTCAGCAGTGGCTTTCGCTGCACCACCCTTAATGCGGCCATTGGCAGCAGCGCCACCTCGGACCATGTGCGAGCGCTGGCCTTGGACTTCCGCGCCCCAGCCTTTGGCAGCCCGCTGGCCATTTGCCAAGCCTTGCAGCCCGGTTTGGAGCGCCTGGGCATCGGTCAGATCATTTTTGAACACACCTGGGTGCATGTTTCGACCCGTGCCCCAGCCAGTCCGGTCAACCGGGTGCTGACCTTGGCGGGCAAAAATTATCTGCCGGGCATTGTGGCTTGATGCTGTAAACTGGTGAGTGAGGTCCAGTAAATAGCCTTGGTCGGGGGTACATTTAAATCGGTATGCCCCCCGACAATATTTGCCTCCTTTGCACGCTCTCTGATGACCGCATCATCGACAGCAGTGACTACGGGGTCGTCGTTCGGCCTACACGCCCCATGACACCAGGTCACACCATGATCATTCCCAAGCGCCATGTGGGTTCATTTTTTAACCTGTTCCCCGATGAGCGCGATGATTTGATGAAGCTATTTGATCGCACCAAGCAAGATGTGTTCAAAGAGTTCGCAGCGCAGGCGTACTTCATCAGTGTCAATCTTGGTGAGGGCGCATGGTGCAGCGTGCCCCATCTGCATACACATCTGATCCCAACGTATGACGGCTACCGTGACGACCCCCGAGCGGGCATTCGGTGGGAAACGACTTTATCGGCTGACTATTAGGGGCCATTAGTTGGCCCTAGTGAAGTCATTTACATGAAAAATCAGAATTCAGCAGCAGACCCTTACCGGTAGTAGCCGTTTTCGATCTGGCTCCTCCAGACCGGGCATTGGCGGATACAAAGCGACGGTCAGCTTTGAGGTGACCACATCGTGAAATCGGGCACCCGCGTTCGACCACAAGCGGGTGCTGACGGGGGGCAGCTTTCGGGCAACAGAAATATTTTCACCATCGAGGTTCCATAAAGCTGTCACTCAATCTGTTGCATCCAAACCGTATTGCTGACGCTGGTGGCGGAAAAGTCTGGGACAGGTCTGCAGCGTTTCCGGTCTTAGGGTTTGAGTCCGCGAATGTCTCCATCTGCCAAGAGCCGACGTTCAGTGGTGGCGCCCGATGGGCTCCAAGAGGCTGGGAACAGACCTTCAGGATGGCTCAGCGAACGACTGGATACGAGACAAAGCGGAACTTCAAGAGTTTGAACTGACTACCCTAAAGCCAACATTAACTATCGCTTGCCGCCAATACTGTTGCCGGTCTGGAAAGTGCCGGAAACTCCCATATTTCTATTGAAATGGATGAAGTCCAATGGTGCTGGTGAGGGGGCTGTCGCGATCGCTTAGCGAAAGCTTGGAAGGCGGGCCGCAGTTAGCACGTGAGTCCCGTGGACGTGGTTGCTCTCTGGCTTATCTTGTGGCCTCATATCGCGCTCACGGGCCGCCTTGTCTAGGCCGGTAAGAATGCCGCAGGCAGCCGTGTCTAGCACTGCGCTGCACTGGCTCCGAAGTTTTTTGAGCTCCGTTTGCAGGGCTCGAAGCTCCTTGATCCGCGTAGACACGTGCTTGATATGCTCATCAAGCAGGGTGTTGACTTCCTCGCAATTCACTTCGGGCGCATCCTTGAAACGCAAGAGCGTACGGATTTCGCCCAAGGTCATGTCCAGAGAACGACAGTGACGGATGAAACCAAGTCTGCGGACGTGGGCATCAGCGTAGACGCGGTAATTCGATTCGGTGCGGCCAGCGTCAGGCAGAAGGCCTTTCCGCTCGTAATGCCTGATTGTTTCCACCTGTGTTCCAGTCGCTTTGGCCAAATCACCGATCTTCATAAATCCACCTTTGACCCCGCAGATATAAGCCTAGCCACAACGGCTTGACTCTGTAGCGGCTACAGGGTTTGTAATAGTGCCATGAAACCTAATACCCTGCCTGCCTCGCCGGACTCCTGCTGCGCCTCAACCTGCGCGCCCGCCCCCTTAGCCTCACAAGATGACTGTTGTAGCTCTGTTGTCACGCCCGGGCAATTAGCCGGCAACTACTGTGCCCCTGCCGTCACGAGACAATCGGCGCCTGGCCGAACTGGCGCGGGCCACACCTACCGCATCGCGACAATGGATTGCAGCGTTGAAGAGTCCGAGATTCGCCGGGCTTTGGAGAAGGTACCGGGCATTCGTTCGCTCGGTTTCCAGCTTGGAGCCAGACAGCTACGAATTGATGCGGATGAAGTAGCCTTAGCGCCGGCACTGGACGCGATCCGCAAGGCGGGATTCGATCCGCAGGCGGTCAATGCGGCGGCGCCAGCTCCTGGTGTAGATCACGCCAACAGCGATGGGCATGACCACGCGCCGGAGGCTGGTCCTGCTCGGCTGAGGCTCGCGCTGGCCGTGGCCATCGCTGCCGAAGCTCTTTCCTGTTTCGCGCCTGACGCACTGGCGTGGAAGATCGGCGGCATGGCAATAGCTGCCGCTGCCATCTGGCTCGCGGGCTTTGACGTCTACAAGAAAGGGCTGGCCGCCCTTTTGCGGGGCAAGTTGAACATCAATGCACTTATGTCGGTCGCTGTGACCGGAGCATTTGTTATCGGGCAGTGGCCCGAAGCGGCTATGGTTATGGCCCTCTACGCGATCGCGGAGCTAATCGAGGCGAAGGCGGTTGACCGTGCTCGTAACTCTATCAAGGACCTATTGGCCATAGCTCCTGCGACGGCATTGGCGCAAGGGCCCGACGGGGCTTGGTCAGAGGCTCGGGCCGACCAGGTCGTGGTGGGCACGACGATCCGCGTGAAACCAGGTGAACGCGTCCCCCTTGATGGTGTCGTGACCAAGGGTCAGAGCGCCGTGAACCAAGCGCCTATCACTGGCGAATCGATCCCCGTTGATAAAGCGCCAGGCGATCAGGTCTTCGCCGGCACCGTCAACGAGACCGCAGAACTCGAAGCGCGCGTGACATCGGCCTCGGCAGACACCACGCTCGCACGGATCATTCACACAGTGGAGGAGGCGCAGGGAACCCGTGCGCCAACACAACGCTTCGTCGATAACTTCGCTCGGATTTACACGCCCGCGATATTCGCTATCGCGGTGGCCTCTGCCGTCCTACTACCCATGCTGACGGGGGCGACTTGGCTCGAAGCGCTCTACAAGGCGCTTGTGCTGCTAGTGATCGCATGCCCCTGCGCTTTGGTGATCTCCACGCCAGTCACTGTGGTGAGCGGTCTCTCAGCCGCCGCGCGAAGGGGTGTCCTCATTAAGGGTGGCAGCTTCCTCGAACAAGCTCGACTTATCAAGGCCGTCGCTCTGGACAAGACTGGCACTATTACCGAAGGCGAGCCGAAGCTTGTGGACTCGTCCGCTTGGCGAGGCGCCGACAAGGCTAAAGCCGACGCTTTCGCGATGGCCCTGGCATCTCGATCTGACCATCCAGTGTCCAAGGCAATAGCAGCAGGCCTAAGCCTGCAAGCATCGGAAGTTGCAAATTTCAAGGCGCTACCCGGGCGCGGCGTTGAAGGCGCCATAGGCGGGCTCGTCATGCTACTGGGCAACCATCGCCTCATGCACGAGCGAGGGTTTTGCGGACCCGAGCTTGAGGCGGAACTCGCAGGCCACGAAGCGCGGGGTCGAACCGTAACGCTGCTTGCGGACGACACCTGCGCATTGGCGATCTACGCCGTAGCCGACACGATCAAGGAAAGCTCGAAGGCCGCGATCGCAGACTTGTCCAGGCTCGGCATCACCACTGTGATGCTGACTGGCGACAACCACGCCACCGCCCAGACAATTGCCGACCAGGCGGGAATCGCTGACGCTCGCGGCGAGCTGCTTCCTGAAGCGAAGCTCGGTGTCATTAAGGAAATGCAGAAGCGCTATGGTGCCGTCGGCATGATAGGTGATGGCATCAATGACGCACCCGCGCTGGCGCTGGCCGATGTGGGTTTTGCCATGGGCGGCGCAGGCACCGACACCGCTATCGAGGCAGCTGATGTGGTCATCATGAACGACGACCTGGGCCGTATTG
>CAIMHL010000651.1 GCA_903840825.1 uncultured beta proteobacterium | reverse complement strand
GTGATGATCTTGTTGCAGGCGCAGTAGTAGCACAATGATTCACAAAATGGAATATGGATGTACAAAGACAGCGGATAAACCGAGGCACCGCCGCCCAAACGCCGCAAGGCCAAAGCCTGCGAATACTCAGCAGCGGAGAACGCCTCAACAAAGCGGTCTGCGGTGGGGTACGAGGTGTAGCGGGGCCCCGATATATCAAATCGAGTCAACAAATCGACGGAAATAGGGTCAATAACGGGGGCAATCATGGGGGTCCTTAACTATTCGTTGAATATGCCCGTTTCAAGTCGATATTTACTTGATTCGGATCAAGGAATCTTGTTTGATCAGGCGCGATCATTGATTCATATCAGAGCCGCCACAAAATTATTGCAGAATAAAACCATGAAACCAGAAACCATCAAAGTCGCCTGTTCAAACTGCAACCTTCGCGAGCTGTGTATGCCCATCGGGCTCAGCACCGAGGAGCTGGACCGAATTGATTTGATTGTTGCGGCCCGACGCAAAATAAAGCGGGGCACTACCTTGTTTCGAAACGGCGAAAAATTTACCAGTTTGTATGCCATTCGCACCGGTTTTTTCAAAACCAGCATTGCCTCTGAAGACGGGCGCGATCAGGTGACCGGGTTCCAAATGGCAGGCGAAGTGATTGGTCTCGATGGCATCGTCAACGACAGCCACACCTGCGACGCCATCGCCCTGGAAGACGCCGAAGTCTGCGTCATGCCGTTTGACCGCATTGAAGAGTTGTCACGCGAGGTCAATGCCTTGCAACGCCATGTTCACAAGATCATGAGCCGCGAGATTGTCCGCGAGCATGGGGTGATGCTGCTGTTGGGCAGCATGCGCGCCGAGGAGCGACTGGCTTCGTTTTTACTCAATTTGGTGCAACGACTGCACGCACGCGGCTTCTCTCAGTCTGAATTGATTCTCAGAATGACCCGCGAAGAGATCGGCAGCTTTCTGGGTCTCAAATTGGAAACCGTCAGCCGGACCTTCTCCAAGTTTGCAGCTGAGGGCATCGTCGAAGTGAAACAGCGTCATGTTCACATTTTAAATACCGAGGCGCTGAAAGACATCGTCAACCCCAAAGCTTGCCACTAAGGCAGCGCTGATTTGCCTCTACTGACAAGCGCCCTGCTTGGGGCAACCGTCAGGGCGATCTTCAGCCGGGAGTGGGCAACGGTTCACCTCAAAGGGTGACATGGCCAGCAGGGTGGTCAAAGCACTTGACACCGATGCGATGATCCAAAAAACAAAAAACGCGAGGGTGTAAACCCCTTGACGAGACATCTCTACTGACTGGCCAAACCAATGCAAGTCTTGCGGATCAACCACCGCAAACACCACTATTTCGAGAAGTCCCGCCACCAGAAAAGCGGGCCAGACAATCCACATCAATCGTTGAAAAAACATAGCGTTTGACCTAATGGGTTTGGAGAAAGAATCTCAGGGTTT
This sequence comes from uncultured beta proteobacterium, assembly GCA_903840825.1. Lineage (GTDB taxonomy): Bacteria > Pseudomonadota > Gammaproteobacteria > Burkholderiales > Burkholderiaceae_C > Rhodoferax. The sequence goes on along the minus strand of CAIMHL010000651.1, from coordinate 9,735 downwards.
GTCCGTGGCGGGTGGTTGGGGTAACACCCCTGTGGCCGCGTGGTTGCGGCCTTGTGCGGCGGGCGCGTAGGTAGCCGCCCTAGCTTTCAGGTCAAGCGTTTTGTTGATCTCAACGCCCTGACGGTAATAGTCAACGCTGACCACCGGATCGGGATACGCGATGGCCAGATAAATGGTGACAAAACTGGCCAACACCACCACCACCGGACCTGCGACCACCAGCCAAACATGGCCAAATTTCCACCAGGGGGCACCTGACTCATTGCTATTTTTTTGCATATACAAACCTTATCTTGGAACCAGAAAAACAGACTTCTCAACCAACTGCCCGGGTGTGTCGATGGACGTAATGTCGAACTGCATGGCGTGTGAGCCCGGTTCGGCCACATCAAAGGGCGCCTGTACCCGAACCGCGACCCAGCGTGACTCGGTTGACTTGACGTCTACCACTTCATCAGAACTCACAACCAGACCCTTGAGGCCGGACACGCTAATTTTGTAATGCTGCAAAGACTCGGTCGCATTCATGATCTGCAGGCGGTAAACGTTTTCAATCTTGCCACCGTTGACCACCCGCGCGGTCACGCCACGGTCACGCACCACATCCACTTTAAACGGGGTTCGCAGCGACAAACTCACCAGCATGGCCAACACCACAGCACCCAAAATAGCGGTGTAAACCAGCACCCTGGGGCGCAAAATATGGCGCAGCGTCTGGGCCTGCGTCCAGCCCAGCTTCATGGCGTTTTCGGTGGTGTACTTCACCAGGCCCCGGGCGTAGCCCATCTTGTCCATCACGGTGTCGCAAACATCCACGCAGGCTCCGCAGCCAATGCATTCGTACTGCAGGCCTTTGCGAATATCAATACCGGTGGGGCACACTTGAACGCACAGACTGCAGTCAACACACGACCCCAGATTAAGCGCTGTAGGGTCAGCTTTGCGTGAACGCGCGCCACGGGGCTCGCCCCGCGCATCGTCATAGGTCACGATGAGCGTGTCTTTGTCAAACATGGCGCTTTGAAAGCGCGCATAGGGGCACATGAGTTTGCAAACCTGCTCACGCATGAAGCCGGCATTGCCATAGGTGGCGAAACCGTAAAAGAAAGTCCAGAAGACCTCCCACGAGCTCATGTTCATCTGCAAAAACTCAAGACCGAGTTGCTTGATGGGCGTGAAATAGCCCACAAAGGTGAAGCCCGTCCACAGCGCAACGAGTAGCCATAAGAAATGCTTGGCGCTTTTGCGCGAGAGCTTGTCCAAGGACAAAGGCAGGGCATCGCGGCGCATGCGGGCCGATCGGTCACCTTCTACCTTTTTCTCAATCCAGAGAAATATCTCGGTGTACACCGTTTGGGGGCAAGCATAGCCACACCACAGCCGCCCGGCGACCGCCGTAAACAAGAACAACGAGAGGGCCGAAATAACCAGAATGCCCGTGAGATAAATGAAATCTTGCGGGTAAAGCACGAGGCCAAAAATATAGAAGCGCCTGGAGCCCAGGTCAAATAAGACAGCCTGACGCTGACCCCACTCCAACCACGGCACGCCGTAGAACACCAGCTGGGTCAAAAAGACCATGCCCCAACGCCAGTTAGAAAACAAACCCGACACGCTGCGTGGATAGATCTTTTCATGCGAGGCATAAAGAGAAATCATTTCCTCATCTGGCTCTACAGCCATGATGGGGATTACTTTTCGGGGCTCTGGCGTTGGACTATTCAATTTTTAACCTGGTGAACTTAAGCAATAAAGTCGTGTTAATTGGCTGCAACACCGTCTTTGTTGGACATACTCCATACATAAGAAGCCAGCACATGAACCTGGGCTTCAGTCAACTTGTCAGCCTGCGGCGGCATGACGTTAACTTTGCCGTTGTTGACCATGTCCACAATTGCAGCAGCGCCATACCCGTGCAGCCAAATATCATCGGTGAGATTGGGCGCACCCAAGGCATGGTTGCCCTTGCCATCAGCACCGTGGCAAGCAGCACAAGAACCAAACTTGGATTTTCCCAAGGCCGCTTGCACGGAGTCGTGGGGGCTGCCCGACAAGCTCAGCACATATTGCGCGACGTTTTTTACGTCATCGGCTGTACCAACCGCTGCGGCCATAGGCGGCATCATGCCGTTGCGACCCTTGACGATGTTGGCCTTGATGACGCTTGGTGCGCCACCGCCTAACCAATCGTTGTCCGTCAAGTTGGGAAAGCCCTTGTTGCCGCGTGCGTCAGAGCCGTGGCACTGGGCGCAGTTGTTCATGAACAAGCGCTCACCAATGGCTTGGGCTTGTGGGTCTTTAGCCACTTCTTCAGGCGTCATAGCGGTGAATTTGGCATACAAAGGCGCCACTTCAGCGTTGCCTTTTTCAACCTCAGCCATGTGCTGACCGGTTGATGTCCATCCCAGTTTGCCACCGTAGGTTCCTAAGCCGGGGTACAAGGCCAAGTAAACAAAAGCAAACACAACGGTAATGACAAACAACCACGCCCACCAGCGTGGCAAAGGGTTGTTCATCTCACGCAAGTCACCATCCCACACATGGCCGGTGGTGTTGTCGCTGGCGGTCATGGCTTTCGCCTTGCCGCTAAACCACAGCAACAAAAGGCAGGCCAAGATACTGACGATGGTGATGCCAGAGACGTATATCGCCCAAAAATTACTTGTGAAATCGCTCATTATTTTTCTCCTTGCGGTTCGTCAGTCTTGATCGAAAGGCAGTTGGGCAGCCTCTTCAAAATCAGCGGCATTGCGGCGGGAATAAGCCCACACCAAGATGCCAAGAAAGGTAATGAAGCTCACCACCGTAGCCGCAGAACGAAGCGTGTTGATATCAAATTCCATGGTGCTCTCCTGCTTACTTGACTGAAGTGCCCAAAACCTGCAGATAGGCGATGACCGCCTCGATCTCGGTTTTACCTTTGGTCTCGTCCACTGCCTTGGCAATTTGGTCATCGGTATAGGGCACGCCCACCGTGCGCAAAGCCTTCATGTGCGCAGGCATGGATTCGGCATCGACCACATTTTTCAGCAACCAGGGATAAGCCGGCATGTTGGACTCGGGCACCACGTCACGCGGGTTGTTCAAGTGGTCACGGTGCCACTGGTCGCTGTACTTGCCGCCCACGCGGTGCAGATCAGGTCCGGTGCGTTTGCTGCCCCACTGAAAGGGGTGGTCATAGACAAACTCGCCCGCAACAGAGTAGTGACCGTAGCGCAAGGTCTCAGCCCTGAAGGGGCGAATCATTTGCGAGTGGCAGTTGTAGCAACCTTCACGGGTGTAGATATCGCGCCCCGCCAACTGTAGCGGGGTGTAAGGCAGCAGACCCTTGACAGGTTCTGTGGTGGATTTTTGGAAAAACAGAGGAACAATTTCCACCATACCGCCCACCAACAAGACCAGCAAGATCAGGACGATCATCAGGAAATTGTTGGTTTCAATTTTTTCGTGCGACAGTCCGCCGCTTGTTTTATCGTTTGCCATGGTGAGTCCTTATCAGGCGTGGGCCACTACGTTGGGGGCCAGAATGGTCACACTCACCGAGCGGCCGTTGGTGGCTGTTTTCAGCGTATTCCAGAGCATGATGAGCATGCCTGTCAGGTACAAAAGACCGCCAATCAAGCGAAGCACATAGAACGGGTAAGTGGCTTTGACCGACTCGACGAAGGTGTAGGTCAGGGTGCCATCAGGGTTGATAGCGCGCCACATCAGGCCCTGCATCACACCGGCAATCCACATAGCGGCGATGTAAATCACGATACCAATGGTGGCCGCCCAAAAGTGGATCTCAATCGCTTTCACGCTGTACATCTGCTTTTGTCCAAACAAGCGGGGAATCAGGTAATACATGCTGCCCATCGTCACCAAACCCACCCAGCCTAAAGCGCCTGAGTGAACGTGGCCCACTGTCCAGTCGGTGTAATGCGACAAGGCGTTCACGGTTTTGATGGACATCATGGGGCCTTCAAACGTGGACATGCCGTAGAAAGAGAGTGAGACGATCAGGAAACGCAGGATCGGGTCGTCACGCAGCTTGTGCCAGGCACCTGAGAGGGTCATGATGCCGTTGATCATGCCGCCCCAGCTTGGTGCCAACAAAATCAGCGAGAACACCATACCTACCGATTGCGTCCAGTCAGGCAAAGCGGTGTAGTGCAGATGGTGAGGGCCTGCCCACATGTAGGTAAAAATCAGCGCCCAGAAGTGAACGATGGACAGGCGGTAAGAATAAACAGGCCGCTCGGCTTGCTTAGGGATGAAGTAATACATCATGCCCAGGAAGCCCGCGGTCAGGAAAAAGCCCACGGCATTGTGACCGTACCACCACTGCACCATGGCGTCTTGCACCCCGGCGTAAGCCGAGTAGGACGTCATGTAACCAGAAGGAATAGCCGCACTGTTGACGATGTGCAGCAAAGCCACCGCAATAATGAAAGCACCAAAAAACCAGTTGGCCACATAGATGTGGCGGACCTTGCGGGTGCCGATAGTGCCAAAAAACACGATGGCAAACGAGACCCAGACCACCGCGATCAGCAAGTCAATCGGCCACTCCAGCTCGGCGTATTCTTTGCCTTGGGTATAGCCCAAAGGCAATGAAACGGCAGCCGCCACAATGACCAGTTGCCAACCCCAAAAAGTGAAAGCCGCCAGCTTGTCGCTGAACAGGCGCACATGGCAGGTGCGTTGCGCTACATAGTAGGCCGAGGCGAACAAGCCGCAACCCCCGAAGGCAAAGATCACCGCGTTGGTGTGTAGTGGTCGCAAGCGACCATAAGACAACCAGGGAATTCCCAGATTCAGCTCGGGCCACGCGAGTTGGGCGGCAATAATGACCCCCACCAGCATGCCCACTACGCCCCAAACTACCGTCATGATGGCGAACTGCCTGACAACTTTATCGTTGTAGGTCGTTGCTTGTGAATTTGGAAATATCATTTTCACCTCTTCTTAAATAGTTTGGTCCGAGTGTCCTATGGCTAACCCTAATAGCTTTTGACCCAAATCAAAAGCTCAAAAGAATCCTTAAGAATCCTTAAGAATCCTCTCCCCCTCAGACTCTATGTCGTCAAACTGACCCCGGTAGATAGCCCACCACAGGCCACCAAGAATGAAAAAAACCAAAATCACCGACAGGGGGATCAGTAAATAAAGAATATCCATCAAGCGTTCTCCTTTGGCTTTGTGCCATTCGACAACCTCAGAGCGTTAAGCACCACAAACAAAGAGCTAAACGCCATACCCAAACCGGCCAGCCAAGCCGGCAGCCACCCCACTACAGCCAGTGGGACGCAGATGGCGTTGTAAATGGCCGCCCACCACAGGTTTTGCCGCACCACGCCCAGCGTGCGCTTGGACAACTGCCAGGTTCTAAAAATAAGCTTTAGTTGCTCACCCATCACAACAAAATCGGACTTTGCTTGCGCCAAAGGCACGGCGCGACCCAATGCAAATGAAACATACGCGCCCGCCAGTACCGGGCCGTCATTGAGCCCATCCCCCACCACGGCCACTTTGCGGCCTTGCAGCTGGGCGGCTATTAAAAAATCAAGCTTGTCCTGCGGAGAGCAGCCGCCTCTGAAACTCGAAATGCCCACTTGTGCAGCCACCCGAGCCGCTGCGCTAGCGCTGTCGCCCGACAACAAGTGAACCGCAAGGCCAGCCGCTTGAAAAGCGGCGACGGTGCCCAACGCATCAGGGCACAAGGCTTCAATCATTTCAAATGAAGCAAGCCAACCTTGGTCATCACTTAGGAAAACCCGCAAAGTCTCTGAAGGGCTGGCCACAATTCCACAGAAATCGGCCGACCCGAGTTTGAGCGAGCGCTTGGTATGCAAAGGATCAACAGGACCGACCCAACCCGCCACGCCACCGCCTGCGACCTCGCGGGCATTGACGGCTTGGTAAGCCTCGGCCCCCGCATGGCGGTGCGCGGCCACCAACGCTTTTGAGACGGGGTGCAGTGACTGAGCCGCTAGTGCCGCCGCCATGGCCAGGGCATTTTCAAGCGGCACGCCAGCGCGCACCTCGCTGGCACCCAGCGCCATGCGGTCAAGCGTCAAAGTGCCGGTTTTGTCAAAAACAACCGTATCTACCTCGTTCAAGGCTTCAAAGGCTTCGAGTCGACGCACCAACACGCCCGAGCGCGCCAACTGACCGGCAGCGGCCAACATGGCCGCCGGTGTGGCCAATGACAGCGCACACGGGCAGGTGACCACCAGCACGGACACCGCCACCATCAGCGCATGACCCGGGTCTGTGCCCCACCAATAGGCACCGGCCAAGGCCGCCGCCAGTAAAACAAGTATTAAAAATGGTTTGGCGATGCGGTCGGCAAGCAAAGCAAGCTGGGGCTTGGTGACCGAGGCGCTTTCCATGAGCGCCACAATCTGGGCAAACCGCGTTTGGGCTCCAACCCTGAGCACGCGTACTTCAACACCCGCCGTCAGGTTGTGGCTGCCGGCAATCACCTCATCGCCCACACCGCGCGCAACTGCACGCGATTCACCGGTGAGTAGCGCCTCATCAACTGACGTTTGCCCCTGCAACACCAGCCCGTCTGCGGGGAACATCTCTCCGGGCAAAATTCGCACGCGGTCGCCCACCACCAAGCGGCGTACCGACACGCGCTCAAAACTGCCGTCTTCACACAGGCGGGACACACTGTAGGGCAGGCGGTTCATCAGCGCTTCCAGCGCCCCGGCCGTGCGGTCACGCAGGCGCAACTCCAGCCAGCGCCCGTCCAGCAAGAAGAAGACAAACATGGTGAGCGAATCAAAATAGACCTCGCGGCCAAAGTGCCCACTGGGCTCAAAGGTGCCAACGGTGCTGACGCAGAAGGTAATCAGCATCCCCAGGGCCACAGGCAAATCCATGCTGACGCGGCGCTGCATGACATCGTTGAGCGCACTTTTGAAAAATGGGCCACAAGAAAACAAGACTACCGGCAGGGTCAGCACCCAAGAGGCCCAGCGCAGCAGTTGTTCCATCTCACCCGTCAGGTCGCCCGGCGCGGCAATGTAGGCCGGGTAGGCGTACATCATGACTTGCATCATGCACAAACCGGCCACACCCAAACGCCACAGCGCTCGGCGCACCTCGACTTGGCGGCGCTCGCGGGCAAAAGCATCGTTGGCCGGCACCGCCTGGTAGCCGGCCGCCTGCACCGCCTGCAACCAGGCCGAGGGCTTGGCCACATCGGCCGACCACAGCACCCGCGCCCGGTGGCTGCTCGCGCCCACTTCGGCTTTAAGCACGCCGGGGACGCGCATGAGCGCCTCCTCAATATTGAGGGCGCAGGCCACGCAGTGCATGCCCTCAATCAAGACGTTGGACTCCCAAACCGGAGCGCCCTCCTCCTTTTGGCGACTGAAAGCCGACCATTCTTGGGGATCATCCAACAAGTGCGCCGACGACGCCTGAAAACTCAACGCGGGTCCAAGGGCACTGACAGATGGGCTGGGCATTGACATGGCGACAAGCTTAACGGCGAAGCCCTGCTATTTGCTTGACTTATATCAAGCCTACCCAAGGCCCCAAGCGTAAGCTTTGCTGCTTAAATCATCTGGAGAGATTCATGTACGAACGCATTCTTGTGGCCACCGACGGCTCCACCTTGTCCAAAAAAGCCGTGAGCAGCGCCATCGCAATGGCCGAGTTAACCGGCGCAGAGTTGGTGGCCTTGAAGGTCGTGCCCCGCTACCCCCAAAGTTACTTTGAGGGTGCCATCGTGCTGCAAGCCGAGGAAGTAAGCCGGGTTGAAAAGCAGTGGGCCGAGAGTGGCCAGGCCATTGTGGATGCGGTTCAAAAGGCGGCCGCCCTGAAGGGCGTCAAGGTCAAAGCCATCACGGTGAAATCAGACCTGGTCTCGGACGCCATCATTGCGACTGCCAAAAAGCAAAAATGCGACCTGATTGTGATGGCCTCGCACGGTCGTCGGGGCATCAAACGACTGCTGCTCGGCAGCGAAACCCAGCTGGTGCTCACGCACTCACATGTGCCGGTACTTGTTTTAAGGTAAAAAGACCTCTAGACCATTAAATACGTGCTTAAGCCGCTATTTTTTAAATAGCGTTATAAGTCTGTAAAGCGCTTTCGTCGTCATCATTAAAGCGCCCTTTTATCTCTAAAACAGCACCCATATCGGCCAGAAATGCATCCACGCAGGCGGGGTCGAAATGGGTGCCTGAATTGGCTTTCAAATAATCAATGGACTTCGGCAACGACCAAGCCGCCTTGTAGGGCCGCTCCGAAGTGAGGGCATCAAACACATCGGCCACAGCCACGATGCGGCTAAAAATAGGAATGGCCTCGCCCACCAAACCCGCGGGGTAGCCTGAGCCATCAAACTTTTCATGATGGCCCAAAGCAATATCCGCCCCGGCCTGCAACACTCGAGAAGCGCTGCCGTTAAGCAGCTTGAAGCCAAGCAAGGGGTGCGTTCGCATCACGGCTTGCTCCTCCTCGGTCAGGCGTCCTGGCTTGAGCAAAATAGCGTCGGCGATGCCCACTTTGCCAATGTCATGCATGGGCGCGGCCTCCAAGATCAGGGTTTGGTCAAACACCGACAAGCCCAGCTCACGGGCAATCAGGGCCGAGTAATGGGCCATGCGCAAAATGTGCGCGCCCGTGTCGGGGTCGCGGTATTCGGCAGCTCTGGACAGCCTCACCACGGTTTCACGTTCACGGTCCAAAATCTCCAGCGTAGCCCGGCGCACCTCCTCGGCTAACCAAGTGCTGTGGTCGGCCAGCTTCTTTTGCGAATCACTGAGCAGCAGCATATTTTTAATGCGCGCCTGAAACTCGACTTTGTCCACAGGCTTGGTCAAAAAATCAGTCGCACCAGCCCCCAAGGCTTCGTAGCGCACCTCTTTTTTATCGTTGGCCGTCACCATCAAGATGGGCGTGGTGCTTTTTCCAGGTAACTGTCTGAACGCGGAAATGAAGTCTGTGCCGTGCAGCTCAGGCATCATGTAATCCACAATAACCAGGTCTGGCTCATGTTCACCGGCCCAAGCCAAGGCATCCAGCGGGCTAGAAAACAGGTGCACCTGCGCTTGGCTGTGCTGCTGCACCATCACCTTGAACAAAAGCAAATTGGATTCAACATCGTCAATGATGAGTATTTGTTGTGTCATGACTTCAATTCCCGCTGCGGTTCAAGGGGGGTGCGCTGGGCACCTGTAACAGCACCTCGTCATTCAAAGAGTGGCGAGTCACCAATTCTGCAAAGGGCGAAGGTTCGCGCCCCATCACGCGCAACAAGATACCCAACCAATATTCGCGGGTGCAGGGCTTGGACACATAGGCTGAGAAGCCGAGCTCATGCGCTTTTTTTGCATGCCCCCTGGCACCAGAAGTTGACATCATGACCGACCTGATGCGGGCAAGTTCTGGATGCTCACGCATTTTTTCGGCCAGTTCGTAGCCATTTAAGCCTGGAGAGCAATCGTCCACCAGCAACAAGTCAAAAGGCAGAGATTTTGCTTGGGCGTCAAGCACTGAGGCCAGGGCAGACGCCCCGCTATCGAGGTCGTTCACGAGCATGCCAGCGGTCTGAAGAATCTCGACCAACACCATCCGGCTGACGTAGTTGCCGTCCACCACCAGCACGCGCAAGCCGTTCAGGGGCAACAGGTCAACGGCCAAGGTTGGGACAGACTCATTGAGTTCAAACGGCAGCGTCATGCTGAACTGACTACCCACACCGGGTTGGCTGGACACGTCAATGTGCCC
>CAIMHL010000650.1 GCA_903840825.1 uncultured beta proteobacterium | reverse complement strand
GTGGAATTCGCTGGGAAATACCGGGTGCCGCTGCGCGTGCTGAGCAGTTTCACACCATGGGATATCGACATTGGCTTGGAAGCCGAATCGGGAACATTGATTACTTTTGAGGAAGACGAACACATGGAACAAGCTATTGTTTCGGGCATTGCTTTTAACCGCGATGAAGCCAAAATCTCAGTCCTGGGCGTGCCTGACAAGCCCGGTATTGCTTATCAAATTTTAGGTGCCGTGGCAGATGCCAACATCGAAGTCGATGTGATCATCCAAAACATCAGCAAAGACGGTAAAACAGACTTTAGTTTCACCTGCAATCGGGGTGATTACGCCAAAGCCATTGAGCTATTGAAAGAGCAAGTGCTCCCAGCACTTGGCGCCCAGGAAGTGGTGGGCGACACCAAAATTTGCAAGGTGTCCATCGTTGGTATCGGCATGCGCAGCCATGTGGGCGTTGCAAGCAAGATGTTCCGCGTTTTGAGCGAAGAAGGCATCAACATCCAGATGATCTCCACCTCAGAGATCAAAACTTCAGTCGTTATCGACGAGAAATACATGGAGTTGGCTGTGCGTGCTTTGCACAAAGCATTCGATTTAGATGCGGCACCGGTCTAAAAAGCCCCCGAGTCGTGAGATAATATTGTCTTGAATTAGGAAACGTGACCGAGTGGCCGAAGGTGCTCCCCTGCTAAGGGAGTAGGGGGTGTAGAGCCTCCTCGAGAGTTCGAATCTCTCCGTTTCCGCCAAAATCTAAAAAAGCCCGCGACAGCGGGCTTTTTTACGTCCAACCATTTTCTTTTCTGCCAAAGTTAAATTCAGCAATAGAAAATTGTTCCCCAGAATTCATTCAAACCAACCAAGGTAGAAATCGTTTACTGCGTTGAATGTAAGCGCCATAGCTTGGGTGCTGCTCGTGCATCCACCGCTCTTCAAGCGTCGCTTTTACGATCAGCTCCCCTGCCAGCAGGGTCCAAACACGCCAAGCCAATACGGATTCTGACAATAGGGCCAACGCAGCGCCGCCCAGCAGCACGCTGGTGTACATGGGGTGGCGGATCAATTGGTAGGGCCCGGACATGACCAACACGCCCATTGCTTTGGGGGCTGGTCTGATATTGAAGTTGCCCAGTCTGTTGTGCTGAAAGGTCCACAGGACGAGCGCTAGCGAGGTGCCCGCATGCGCAAGTACGCAAAGGGAAATGTAGCCTCTCCAAATGCTCGGTGTCGCTAAAAAACCCAGAAAAAACAAGAAACTAAATTGCAGTAAAACCAGCGCACTGCCCACGAGTCTTTTTGCAATAGGCGTAGAAACTTGTATTTCAAGGGCAGTTTTAGTGGTGACTGTTCTCAATTCAATCTTTATCTGTTTCCCGAAGCACCAGCGGGCAGGGTGTTTTTTCCCAAGCCAACACTTCTTCGCGCAGCAAGTGGGCTGATTGGGGAAAGGCTTGCGCCCAGCTGCTTTTAAAATCCAGCACGTAGCCCCCAAAACCTGCTGCTTGGCGCCCAAGCACCAAGCCTGACAGGTCGGGGTCGCGCCGGGCGTGGCACAGGGCGACTGCTATTCGCAGTGACATCAGTTGCTCGGTGAAGGCGCTGTCTTCAAAGTCAATATCCAGCTTTTTCAACTTTCCACGATGTCCCAGCACCAAGAGGCTGAGTTTGTGCAACTCAGGCAACGAGAAGCCCAGGGCGTCTGAGTTGTCCAAAATATAGGCGCCGTGCTTTTGGTAATCACTGTGTGAGATTTGGCTGCCAATTTCGTGCAACTGCGCGGCCCAAAATAGTTTGCGGCTCAGTCGCTCTTGGTGGTCAGTCGTGTTGCTCGTTGGCGCTTCAGTCGTGGGGTGAAGTTGTTCAAACAGCTGTTGTGCCACTTTGCCGACCCGAATACCATGTATCGTCTCGGTCCCAAATTTGGTGGCCAAGCGCTCAATCGATTTGGTGCGCACATCGGTTTGATTCTGCTCTAGCCCCATCAGGTCAAACACCAGCCCGTGGCGCAGGCCTCCGGTGGCCATTTGCATTTCATCAATTTGCAGCAGGTCAAATACGGCGCGCATCAGGCTTAATCCGCCCCCAATGATGGCTCGACGGTCATCTTTCATGCCTGCCAAGCGCAGTCGGTCAACACTTTGCGCCTGGATTAATTTGTTTTGCAGCCAGTTCAGCCCATCCCGGTTGATCAAGCCCGCAGGCCAGCCCGCTGCCAGCAGCACATCGCCTACCGCGCCCACGGTGCCCGCAGAGCCGTAAGCCACGTCCCAGGTGTCGCGCCGGTAGGCGTTCAGGGCTTCATCGAGCACGGCTTTGGCGGCAATCTCTGCCATCTCAAAGGCGTGCTGGGTAAATTGATTTTCAGGGAAATAGCGGGTGGACCAGGTAATGCTGCCTACTCGGTATGACGCCATGGTCTTGGGCTCGAAGCCTTGGCCCAAAATCAGTTCTGTGGAGCGCCCGCCAATGTCAATGACCAAGCGGCGCTCAGAGGTTTGTGGCAGTTGCCTGGCAACGCCTTGGTAGATCAGTCGGGCTTCTTCCTGGCCAGAGATCACTTCTATCGGAAAGCCCAGCATTTGGTTGGCTTTGAGCAAGAATTCATCGCGGTTTCTGGCTTCGCGCAGGGTCTGGGTGGCCACTGCCTTGACTTCAGACTCCTTGAACCCAGCTAGGCGTTCGCCAAAGCGGGCCAAACAATCCCAGCCCCTTTGCATGGCCTGGGGGGTTAAATTCCGGTCTGCGTCGAGCCCGCTGCCTTGGCGGACGGTTTCCTTCAAATATTCGGTACGGAGATATTGGCCATGGTCCATTCGACCGACTTCAAGGCGAAAGCTGTTCGATCCCAAATCGATAGCCGCCAGGCGAGTTCCATCTTGCATTTATTGGTTTTCCATTTTTGAGGTGAAAGCATAGCATTGGAATGTGACAGGTCTCTGGCGCTGGTTTAATAGGGCATGTTCACCATAAATAAAAAATGCTCAATGGGATTTTCTTTTGAATTCTGATGATTTGACCCAGTTGTCGCTGGCCGCTTTTGACCAAGTGGTGGCTGCCACTTCGGGCTTTCGTTCACGTCCGGGCCAGCGCGACATGGCTGAGCGCATTTCGGGTGCTTTGGCGGGTATCAGCTTGGGAGAGCATGACGACCCGAGCAAGGCCATTGCGGTTATCCAAGCAGGCACTGGCGTGGGAAAGTCGGCTGCTTACCTTTCTACCACGGTCACGATGGCCCTTGCACGCAAGACGCGGGTGGTTATTTCCACGGCCACGGTTGCCTTGCAAGAGCAGCTCATGACCAAAGACTTGCCTGCTTTGGCGGCCGCGCTGACCACGCCTTTTGTGTTTGCCTTGGCCAAAGGGCGGGGGCGCTATGTCTGCAAGCTCAAATTGGAGCGACTGGTGGGATTGGGTGAATCGGATGGCATGGACGACATGTTTGAGCTTGACGAAGACAAACCGCCGCCTCGCACCGCGTATGCCAAACAAATGGAAGGCGAAGACCCCGAAGAGCGGCGCATGAAGCTTTACGGCACGCTGGCCGACGCGCTGGCCGGTCAACACTGGGATGGCGACCGAGACAGCTTGACCGAGCAGCCCGATTCACGCGACTGGTCGGCTGTGGCCGCTGAACGCCACACTTGCACAGCACGACATTGCCCCCTCTTCCGGGACTGCAGCTACTACAACGCCCGCACCAAGCTGGCTGAGGCCAACGTCATTGTGGCCAACCACGACTTGGTGCTGGCCTCGTTAGGGCGCAAAGCGCTGCCCGAGCTGGACAACTGCCTGGTGGTGTTTGACGAAGGCCACCACTTGCCTGCTGTGGCACTCGATCAGTTTTCAAGCGCCATGGACTTGTCGGGCTTGCGCTGGCTGGACAAATTACCCAAAACGCTGCAAGAGGTCAGCGAAAAGATCCATGTGGAGCTGGCCCAAGACGTCACCACACTGGCCCAGCAGCTCAAAGCGGCCATGCACGATGTGGGCCGTTTGGTGATGGACTTGCTGAGCGTGAACCAGACCGGCTATGACGCTGTGCATCGCTTTAAAAATGGGGTGTTGCCCGATGCCCTAATCGACCCCATGACCATCATCTTTGGCCACGCCACAGGCTTGTCCAAATCTTTGGAGGCCTTGGGCGCCGAGGTCAAGTTGTTGGCCAAAGAAGACCCTTCGCAAGCCGTGACCTGCTCGCTGCTGTATGCCAAGTTGGGGCAAATCGCCCCCAAGCTGGGCAGCGTGGTGGAAACCAGCAGCTTGATGCTTGAGCACGGCCCCCAGCCGCTGGCCAAGTGGCTCAAGTCAGATACCAGCTCTGGCCTGGTGTTTCTCACCGCCCATGCCTGCCCGATAGTGCCCGGCGACCTGTTGCGCCGGTCCTTGTGGAGCCAAGTGCGCGGGGCCGTGGTGACCTCGGCTACGCTGACCAGCTGCGGCAGTTTTGATTATTTTTTGAAAGAAGCCGG
>CAIMHL010000649.1 GCA_903840825.1 uncultured beta proteobacterium | reverse complement strand
TGGAGGCCACCAAAGTGTTTGCCGACGGCCAGGCCTTGCTCAAAAAACTCATTGAAGGCCGCTGGCTCACGGCCAATGGCGTGGTGGGCTTGTACCCGGCCAACTCGGTGAACGATGACGACATTGAGTTCTACACCGACGAGACCCGCACGGAAGTTGCCATGACCTGGTATGGCCTGCGCCAGCAAACCGAGAAGCAGATGATTGACGGCGTGATGCGCCCCAGCCGCTGTTTAGCGGATTTTGTCGCGCCCAAAGGCGTGGCAGCCGACTACGTGGGCGTGTTTGCCGTCACCGCCGGCTTAGGCGTGGAAAAGCATGAGGCGCGCTTTGAAGCCGCCCATGACGACTACTCGGCCATCATGCTCAAGTCATTGGCCGACCGATTGGCCGAGGCTTTTGCCGAATGCCTGCACCACCGCGTGCGCACCGACTTGTGGGGCTACGCACCCGACGAAGCCCTGACGCCCGAGGCCCTGATTGCCGAGAAGTACCAAGGCATTCGCCCCGCGCCTGGCTACCCGGCCTGCCCGGACCACAGTGCCAAAAAAGAGATGTTTGAGTTGCTGCAATGCGAAGACATTGGCATGGGCCTGACCGAGAGCCTGGCTATGACGCCCGCAGCCAGCGTGAGCGGCTTCTACCTGGCGCACCCGGAGTGCACTTATTTCAGTGTCGGCAAAATTGGTCCAGACCAGTTGAAAGACCTCAGCGCACGGCGTCAAATGAATGAGCAAGATGTGCAGCGCCTGCTGGCCCCCAACCTGTAAGTATTTTTAAAGAAATAGGTGCCCAAGCCATTAAATACGGGCTTGGGCAGCTCCTATTTTTACTTACCCGAAAGAAGACCATTTTGAGCCCATCACGGTGGCGCATGGTCGAAGGGCGACCGTTTCGGCCAGCAAGCTTTAAGGCTTGTGACTAATTACCGTTTTTCTATCTGACAGGGTATGGCCGTCTCAAACTAATTAGTGGTCATGTACCGGCCACGGGGGTAGTAAGGCCCCATGTCCTTCTCTTTCGTGCCGGGACTTTTCACGCCTTGTTGCTTTTACCGATGATGCGGCCGATTAAGCCGCGGCTCTAATCGCATCAGCAACAGCGCCCATTTTTCAGACGATGAGCATGAAGGCTGCTGGCTTACGAACCATGCTAGCGCCGAGGGGAAGTCTTTTCGGGTGTAGTGATGATGCACAGCCAGAAATCCATCGCGGCACTTGACCTGGTACTTTTTAAGTCAGGTACGCAGCGATAGCCGACCACCACCAGCGGCTCTTTCCGGGTAGTTCAGTCTGGCCGCTTTCCCTCCCCTGAAATCAACCTTAGCCAAATCTTCATAAAACCATAAGTAACACATGTGTTACCATTTTACATGCTAATTAAAGTCTAAGAGTACATACGCGAGGATGAATCCAACCCGTACAAACAATGGTTTGACGGCTTGTCAGCGCAAGCTGCTGTCAAGGTCACCGTTGCCAAACTTCGAATGGAGTTGGGAAATACATCAAGTATCAAGTGGTTCGATGGCATGGGTGAATACATCATCGACTGGGGGCCTGGCTACCGGATCTATCTGGCTAAAGATGGTGACATGTTCATTGTTCTATTTGGTGGTGGCACCAAGCGCGGCCAGCAACGGGACATCGACAGAGCCAAGGAGCTATTGGCTGAATACAAGGCCCGGAAAAAGTCGATTACCGCAAAATCAAACAGCAAACACAAGGGGTAAATGCAATGGCACTGACAAGGAATTTCAAAGAAACCGTGATCCAGCGCGTGCAAAGTGACCCCTCATTTGCACAGGCTCTTCTGGATGAGGCTGCAACTCTGTTCCTCAATGGCGAGCCAGGGACTGCACGCCTGATCCTGCGTGACTTGGTGAACGCCACCATCGGGTTTGAGCAACTCGCTACGCTAACCGCCAAGCCAAGCAAGAGTTTGCACAGGATGTTGTCTCCCACTGGCAACCCCAGCATGGACAATCTCGCGGCCATTTTTCAGGCAATACGCGAACGGCTAAACGTCAGCCTGTCGGCGCACTCGGTGGCAGTCTGAGACCGTAGGCATACTTCATCGTCTCTTTTGCGTAAGCCGTTCTACAGAATTTCAAATTGCTTGCCCGAGACCTGACATTGGCGACGGTGGTTGACCGTCGGCTGTACGGGCGGGACTTCGACCAAATGTGGGTACTAACGGGGGGCAGCTTTCGGGCAACAGAAATTTTTTTTCCTTCGGGTTCCATAAAGGTGCCCCTCAGCCGGCGGCATCCCATCCGCATTGCTAACGCTGGCGGTTGAAAAGTCTGGGCAGGTCTGCAGCCATTCTGGTGGGTGGTTAGGCATCGTGGCCTTACCTAATGTCGCGCCCAACCCAACTGATTGAGCGCGCTGCACGTGTGTATCTTGAACAAGTGCCGCGCTTGCCTTACCAGCGGCATGAAGGTGCTGTGCAGTTTTAGCCTGCAGGACAGCGGCACCGTGCGCTATTTGCCTAACTTGCAGGTGTGGAATTCGACTGACCAGTTGAAATTGGTGTGACCGTTTGTGGACGGTTGAGTGGTGCTGTACAGGGTAACCCCCTACCCAAGTTGCTCAAATCTACTGGTACGATGGATGTACCAACCAACCACTCAAGCCAACTACGTCAACTAATGGAACTGATAGACCGCATTCCCGGAGATCACGGACGTGTCAGTAAGCGTACTGTCAAGGATCAAATCAGCGACAAACTCGCTTACATGATTCATTCTGGACTGTTGCGCGTGGGGGACGAATTACCGTCGGAGCGGGCGCTGGCGAGCACTCTCAAGGTGTCGCGCGAGACGGTCAGGGCGGCGATTGGCGTGTTGCACGCCAGAAAAATGGTGGAAGTCAGCCAAGGCTCGCGAACCCGTGTGATCGGGCCTGGGCTACTTTCGATGCAGGACTCGGTGAGCACCTTGGGTAACCTGAAAGACCGCTCATTTGAAGAGGTCGTCGAAGCCCGTGCAGCGGTGGAGTTACAGGTTATCCGGTTGGCGGCGCAGCGCATCAGCGCCAATGAATTAGAGCGTTTAGATGACTTGGTCCGGGAACAGCGCCTCTCGATCGATGATCCAGTTGGGTTTCAGATTTCTGATCGGGAATTTCACACGACCTTGTACCGCGCTTGTGGCAACACCCTGCTGGTGGATGTGGTGTCGGATTTTTATGACTACGCTTTGGATTTTCGGCGTCGAGCCTTACAAAAGCCAGGCGCCATTGCCCACAGTGTTGCAGAGCACGCCGCCATTGTTGGGGCGCTAAAAATCGGCGACCCGGAATTGGCAGCAGCGGAGGTACAAAAGCATCTGGATCAGGTTCAGAGAACTACTTTTGAAGAAATGAGCACGCGCAGATGAGTCATTACCAATTGACCATAGCTCAGATTGAGCATTTTTTTAACTCAACTGGTATGGTTAACCAACCTGTGTACAAGTTTACTTTGTCCGTTGGATTTGTTACCCGAATTGAATCGAACTTGAATAAACAACCATGAGCAATAAAAACACGCCCGTTGTGGCACTGACCCTGGGCGATGCCGCCGGCATTGGTCCTGAGCTGATCGCTCGACTGTTGAGCCAGCCCGGCATCACCACCCAGGCCAACATCGTGCTGCTGGGCGACCCCTGGCTTTGGCAGGATGGTCAGACTATTGCAGGCGTGACGGTAGCCACGCAAGCGGTGGGCAGTCTGGCGGAGGTGCGCAGCCGCGCCGATCAAAGCCTGCCGGCGTTTCTGGCTCTGGACACGATTCGCCCCGAGCAAGTGCAACGCAGCCAGGCGCAAGCCGCCTGTGGTGCGTCCACTCTGCAGGCGCTGAACCTCTGCATGGACGGCACCCAGCGCGGAGAGGTTGATGCCATTTGCTTTGCCCCACTGAACAAATTTGCCATGAAGCAAGGAGGCCTGAAGCATGAAGACGAGTTGCACCACTTTGCCCAGTACCTGGGCGTCACGGGTTACTTTTGTGAGTTCAACACCTTGGGTCATTTGTGGACCTCACGCGTGTCTTCGCACATCCCGCTCAAGGATGCTGCGGCCCTGCTCAGCACAGATCGCATCGTGGACGCGGCCAAGCTGATTTACAAGTCGCTGCAGGCCAACGGCATCGCCCAGCCCAAAGTCGCCGTGGCGGCGTTCAACCCGCATGGCGGTGACGGTGGCACCTGTGGGCGAGAAGAAATCGACATCATTGCCCCGGCGATTGTGGCACTGAATGCGCAGGGCTTTGCGGTTGCCGGGCCGTTCCCCGCAGACACCATCTTTTTGAAGGCGCGCGATGGCGAGTACCAGGCCATCGTCACTATGTACCACGACCAGGGCCAGATTGCCATCAAGCTCATGGGCTTCAGCCAAGGTGTGACGGTGCAGGGCGGCTTGCCCGTGCCTATCACCACCCCTGCGCATGGAACGGCGTATGACATTGCCGGCCAAGGTCGTGCCGATGTGAACGCCACGCTCAATGCTTTTCAGATTGCGTGTCGCATGGGTACGACACGTTTGCACCCCTCCAACGCTTGACTTTTAACTTCGCAACATCACCATGAAAATCAAATCTGTACGCGCCCGTGTTTTCGAATGGAAGGGCAAGACTGTTCCGCCCCAAGGCAACTTCTGCTCCAACGCCATGGACTTGGTGTATTCCAAAACCGAGTCCATGAGCACCTTCCGCTTTCACTCCTGGACGGTGGTGGAGATTGAAACCGATGACGGAATCATCGGCCTGGGCAACGTAGCCCTGGCGCCCGCCATTGCCAAAGCTATCATTGACCAATACCTCACGCCGCTGGTGCTGGGCCAGGACCCCTGGGACTACGAATACCTGTGGCAACGCATGTACCGCGCCACACACGCCTGGGGCCGTAAGGGCGTGACCATGGCCGCCATCTCGGCCATTGATCTTGCCATCTGGGACATCCTGGGCAAGTCGGTCAACAAGCCGGTCTTCAAGTTGCTCGGTGGACGCACCAAGGAAAAAATTCCCTGCTATTACTCCAAGCTCTACCGGACCAATCTGGATGAGATGCAGGCCGAGGCCCAAAAGTACAAAGACCAGGGCTTCACCGCCTTCAAGATGCGCTTTGGCTACGGCCCGGCGCACCTGCAAAAAGGGGTTGCCGAAAATTTGAAATCGGTCGAAGCTATCCGCGAAGTCATCGGCTACGACAACGACCTGATGCTGGAATGCTACATGGGCTGGAACCTGGAGTACGCCAAGCGTATCTTGCCCAAGCTAGAAAAATACGAGCCGCGCTGGCTGGAAGAGCCGGTGATTGCCGACGACATCGACGGTTACGCCGAACTCAACCAGCTCACCAGCATCCCGATTTCTGGCGGTGAGCATGAGTTCAGCCTGTACGGCTTCAAGCAGTTACTAGACAAAAAAGCGGTCAGCGTGGTGCAGTACGACACCAACCGCGTGGGGGGCATCACAGCCGCGCACAAGATCAATGCGCTGTGCGAAGCCTTCAGTGTGCCGGTCATTCCGCATGCGGGCCAGATGCACAACTACCACCTCACCATGAGCACGATTGCCTCGCCCATGAGCGAGTACTTCCCGATGTTTGATGTGGAAGTGGGCAACGAGTTGTTCTATTACATCTTTGACGGCGAGCCGGTGGCTGAAAACGGCTTTGTGCAACTCGACGACAACAAGCCCGGCCTGGGCCTAACGATGAAGACCGAGTTCCTGGATCAGTTCAACATCATTGAATAATATGCACGCACGTTACAAGGGCGTATTTCCGGTGGTGCCCACCACCTTCAACGACGCCGGCGAGCTGGACTTGCCAAGCCAGTTGCGTTGCATTGATTTCATGATTGATGCGGGCGCCACGGGCCTGTGCATCCTGGCCAACTTCTCCGAACAGTTCCTCCTGTCGGACGACGAGCGCGAGGTGCTCACCACCGCCATCCTCATGCATGTAGCGGGCCGGGTGCCGGTGATTGTGACCACCACGCATTTCGGAACAAAAGTTTGCGCCGAGCGCAGCCTCCGTGCGCAAGAACAAGGTGCAGCCATGGTGATGGTCATGCCGCCTTACCACGGCGCCACCTTGCGGGCCAGCGAAGAAAAGATCTATGAGTTTTATGCCGCGCTCTCAAGCGCCATCGACATCCCCATCATGATCCAGGATGCACCCATGAGCGGCACACCGCTGTCGCCATCTTTCCTGGCGCGCATGGCGAAAGAGATCGAACACGTCGCGTACTTCAAGATCGAGACGGCCGGTGCAGCGTCCAAACTGCGCGAGTTGATTCGCCTGGGTGGCGATGCGATTGAAGGCCCGTGGGACGGCGAAGAAGCCATCACCTTGCTGCCCGATCTGGACGCCGGTGCCACCGGGGCCATGACGGGTGGCGCCTACCCCGACGGCATTCGCCAGATCATGGATGCCTACGCTGCTGGACGGCGAGAGGAAGCCATTGCCCACTACACCCGCTGGCTGCCGCTCATCAATTATGAAAACCGCCAGGGCGGGATTTTGACCGCCAAGGCGCTCATGAAGGCGGGCGGCGTCATTGACTGCGAAGCCCCACGCCACCCATTTCCGGTCATGCACCCTGAGGTGCGAAATGGGTTACTGGAAACCGCCAAAAGGCTCGATCCCCTTGTCTTGCGCTGGGCCTGAAAAACAAATAAGCACCTCACACCATGAATACTCCTTACCTCAACCTCATCAACGGCGAATGGATCGCCGGCCCGAGCACAAGCCCCAACATCAACCCCAGCCACACGGCCGATGTGGTGGGTCAGTACACCCAAGGTGGTGTTGGCCATGTGAATGCCGCTGTGGCTGCGGCTCAGGCGGCTTTTCCGGCCTGGAGTACCAGCGGTATTCAGGC
>CAIMHL010000648.1 GCA_903840825.1 uncultured beta proteobacterium | reverse complement strand
GAATTCACCTATCGGGTCTATTTGCAGTACTGCACCGATTGCTTATTCAGCCCTCTTGCTGCTTCGTGGCATAAAAAGGTGATGAATATTCTTGAGTGCGCTGATAGCTACCCCAGCGCCGAACAAATGGCACAAAGTTTAAACTGCTCGGAACGTAGCTTGCGTCGGCACTTGAGTAGCGAGGGAGTCCAGTATTCGGAATTGATCGACAAAATTCGGTTTGAGCGCGCGGTTTATTTTCTGCGCCATTCAAATTACTCTGTGAAGAAGATAGCCAGTCAGCTTTCTTACAGCGAACCTGGAGCGTTCATCCGTGCATTTTCTCGGTGGACGAAGCTTACGCCCAATGAGTTCCGCCAAGCGAATGTGGCAGGTATCTATTGAAACTGGTTGCAATCATGTTGAAGCATCTAATCGTCCAAGGATTGAACCGTACGTTAGCGCAGAAGAGCTGTGTTGCATTCTCGGCAGATCAATTGATAATTAAATTGATAGCTGTCTAAGCACGTATCTACTGGCCTCTAACCATTTTTTTTATTTTTTTAAATTATGAGTTAGAACCCCCAGCCTAGAAAAATGCCTAAGCTGCGCATAAAGTCGCACTGGCATTTTCTATTCCACCCATTTCACCTGAGAACACCATGGTCACTAAACTGAAAAAATCGAAACCATCCACTACTGCGCCAACCCCATTGAAGGGATCTGTCAAAGACTCGGCACAGCAAATCTGGCAGGCAGGTCTTGGCGCATTGACCAAAGCCCAGGCAGAAGGTACCAAGGCAATTGAGGCCTTTGTAAAAGACGGTGTCAGCATCCAGCGCAAGACTAAGGCTGCGGCGGAAGAAAAATTATCTGAAGCCACTAGCAAGGTAAGCAACATGGCTTCGGACTTTAGTTCCAGGGCTTCGGGCCAGTGGGACAAGCTTGAAAATATTTTTGAAGAACGCGTGGCCAAGGCCCTCAACAAACTGGGCGTGCCCTCTGCCAAAGATGTGAACGCACTGAGTACCCGAATTGACGAATTAAACAAAGCGGTTCAAAAGATGTCACCCAAGGCACCTGTATCTGCCAAAACTGCTCCAGCGAAGGCTGCAGTGCCTAAAAAGGCAGCATCACCCGTACAAGCAAAGACAGTCACTAAAAAGGTAGCTGCCTCCAAGGTAGCAGCTAAGCGCGCAGCGCCCACATCCAAGGCCAAGGTTGCCGTAGCAATGCCCACGGTCGCTCAGGCATCAGCAGCTCAGCCCTGATCAAACTGACGGCGACTCAAGCGCGCTGCAATGTGCGCTTGAGTTACCGCACTGCAACATCAACCCACTTTCAGGACTCCCTTCCCGAAACTCTTATTAAACATCCCAAAATTGCTTTGGCAGGGCCGTCCATTGGGGGGCTACTTCTACATGGGTGGCGCTTTGAAGAAGACTATGCACACGGCGGTTACGCTGGAAGATAACGTGGATTTGATGATTTGCGTGAACTCGCTGGTACCGTTAGATGCCCCATCGCTGCAGGTAGCCAAGCTGATGAGACGTGGCATGTCCAATGAAAAAAGCAGCATTGCCCAAATTGTCAATGACGGCTTGCTTGCTGAGTTGATCCAGACATCCCGCTCCATGAATCATTCGCGCTTGGAGTTGGTCATTAGTCATTACGAACATATGTACACCAACACCAGCATCATCCTGATTGAGTCAGACCCCAGGGAACCGGAGATGCACCTCGCCAACACCTTTATCTGTGCGCTACGCAGCCATTTTGCTGAACAGGCGTTTCAGCAAACGCGCCAGATGCTGCGCTCACGCAAGCCCCGGCTATCGGCCAAGCTGGCTCGGCACGGCGCCAATGCGAACTATCCCTTCCCAGACGATTCCAAGCGTTATCTGTATGCCCCTGCCAAACCCACCTCGCGCTTGGGGCGTGCGAAGGCGACGCTGCTAAAGGTGATGGAAGATAGGGGTGCTGTAATGGTGACTGCGCACCATGGCTAAAAAAGCACCCCGGCGTACCGCAGAGCGCATTTTGGAGGTCGCGCTTGAGTTGTTTAACCGCTTTGGCGAGCCCAACGTATCCACCACACTGATCTCGGCGGAGTTGGGCATCAGCCCTGGCAACCTTTATTACCACTACCCGGCCAAAGACGAGTTGATCAACAATTTGTTTGACCGGTACGAAACGTCGCTCAATGAGTTACTCAATGCCAGCGATGATGTGCGCGACGTGGAAGATGCTTGGTTCTTCATGCACACCCTGTTCGAACTGATTTGGCAGTACCGGTTTTTGTACCGTGATCTGAATGATTTGCTGAGCAAAAACCGCCACTTGGAAACTCATTTCCAGTCTGTGCTGAAGAACAAAATGCGCTCAGTCAAAGCCCTGCTCGACAGCATGAGTCACGCCGGCTCGCTGCATATAGATTCACGCGAAGTGAAAGCAATGGCCACCAGCATGGTGGTGGTTCTTACCTATTGGTTAAGTTTCGAATATGTGCGTGACCCACGCCATGCGCTGGAACCTGCCAACGCGCAGGCCGCCCTAATGCGGGGTGCGCACCATGTGCTGAACCTGCTGGTGCCCAACTTGGAGCCAGAGCATCGGGCCCATTTGCAGCGTCTGGTTGGCGCCTACAAGACCGCACCGTAAGAAGCCGTGGTAACGCCCGGCTAATCGCCACAGGGAGGCATCAGTGCAAGCCAGGTTGAGCTTGGCAAATTCGTAGCCGAACTGATCATTGATGAAGCGTGTCTAGGCACAGGGTGGCGCATGACCCAACCTCAACCTGGGTGCCGCCTGCGTAACTCAGTATCAAGGGGACCACTACCAAAGATGCACTGCACCAATACATCGATCCAATTGAATCTTTGAGCAAAATAGCCTTGAATTCTCAGAGCTTTGAAAGAAGCTAAAAAGATATCAATTTTTCAGGTTTATTTGGCTTTGGCGACCGTCTTTTGACGGGTTTTTCTTCCAGTAACTGGTCAATATTTTTAACAATCGCAGCCTCAATTCGCCCCTTGAATGCACCGAGCAATAAGCCAAGTTTGGCATTAAGATTGAATTGATCCTTGGTCACCAACAAGGTGCCGCTTACGCCTGGACGGGCAAAGGCCATGGTGTCGGTGGTGCCGCCTTTTTCGTAGGTGCACACAACGTCAAACTCTGATTCCAGTTGCTCTGTCCATTTAAAGGCGATCTTGCGGGCTGCGAGTAGGCCCAGCGTATGTTCACGCTGAATATGAATATCTGCCAATACCATTCTCCTTAAAACCGTATAAAAATTCAAAAAACAAAGCTGCAAGTCACCTTATCATGATCTGCCCTAAGGTTCTGTCGCATTAGCTGCAACAAGATTAAATTTCGGGAATTTATCAATGCGCGATTTGTCCAGGCGACCTCATGCTTCAACTTCAATCCAAGTTTTCGAAATCGCATTCAGCTTCTTACCGGAATGACGATGGGGGTTTCGGGTGCTGACACTCATCATACGTTTGCCTCGCCAATATTGATTGAGTCATTGGGGCGGGACATAAGCGCACGCGGAGCCTTGCGGCGCTGTGGATTGTTTGCACCTGACAGTCTTGAGCTATCAACGCCCACGCGTCGGCATCTCTCGCAAGTGCATGAGCCCACACGACCCTGGCAGCTCTAAGCCCATCCGATTTAGCAGAGTGGTGGCGCAATAGCCTGCCACTACTGAGGCACGGTATCTGCACTGGAAGTGCAGTCTCCTGGAACGCGTCTG
>CAIMHL010000647.1 GCA_903840825.1 uncultured beta proteobacterium | reverse complement strand
GTGAAGAGTTCAATGTGGCAGTGGATGCCGGTGGCTTGGCCCCGATGCTGGATCAACTCGGCGATGCCACGGGTGTGGCGCTCAATCCGTTCCCGCTCAAGGTTACAGCCTTGACTCTGGGTGGTGCCAACCTCACCGGGTTTGCCGGTGTGGGCGGCCCCTATCGTTATGGCGCAGATCTGACCGGCGGCCCGACCGGCGGTCCCGACGGCATTCTGGACAGCAAAAATGCTGGTTCTGTCGGTTTAGAAATCACCAGTGTCGACTTTGGACTCGCCATCATGACGCCAACTCTGGCGGCATCGATTCCTGGTCTGGACAAATACGCACCCAAATTTATTTCCGCCAAGGCCAGCGTCGAATCGGCCTCACTGGTTGGTGTGGACCCGAGTATTTTAGAGGTGCGTGCCGAAGATGTTGAGATCAATATCAACACCTTTGTGATCCCGAAGGCGGGGCCAGAGGTGAATGCGGCTATTCAGTTGTTTGGGCCCCCGTCCATCAATTACAAGGAAAGCTTGGCTTTCAAGGAATATACCGAGGACAGCAACGGCGACCGTGTCCTTGACCTGAGCGAAGACCGCAACCAGAACGGCAAGATCGACAGCGCCGGTTTCATGGTGCCAGCCGGCGGCAACAACGGTGTGTTCCTCGACTTCACTGAAGAAATTGTCCAAGCCAAGATTGGCTATGCCGAAATCAACCTCGCGGGTTTCCTGCAATTGACGGCCTCTATGGCGTTGACTAAGAAAGGCAGCGAGCATGTCACTCTGAGTAATGGCGAAGAAACCATCGTTACCAGTCTGGCGCTGGGCATCAACGATGCCAACGGTTTTATTGGCGTGCCCACCATGGTGGGAACTAAGCTGCAGGGTTATTTCTACGACAGCAACAATGACGGTCGTATCGACGAGCGTGACGCCAAAAATACCTCAGCGGTTGGTCTGGCTATCGAAAACCTGGATTTGGGTCTGGTATTGGCCAAAGAACTGGTCGTCGATACCACGGGTATTGACATCGGTGTTTATATCGGAGGCCGTGCCACGGTCGATGCCATCAAGCTTTCGGGTGTGCCTGGGGCGACGTTGACAACTGAAGACCTGGCCCTTGAAATCAACACTGGCGCACGTTTCTCACTGGGTTTAGGGCAGTTTGTCAAGGATGCTTCTGGCGCTGTTTCCTACGCTGCCAATCTCAATGTCTCGCTCAACCTGACCACCATTGACTTCTCCAAGAGCACCTGGGTGCACCCTGATGATGCCGAAGGCGTAACCCGGTCTGGGTATGCCGTGGCGACGGGTAACCCCCGTGAACCGGTGGTTCTTGATTACTCCGGACAATTCCTGCGCGTATTTGGCAAGGCCAAGCTGGACCTGTTTGATTTTGTCAAGCTCGACGGTGCGCTGGACTTCCAGCTCAGCGAAACTGAGGGACTAACGGTGTTTGCCGATGTGTCGGCCGCTATTGGTACGGGTGCTTTCAGCATGACCAGTGCTGCCACAGGCTTGTTGGTGATCGGGGAGCGTAACGGCACAGCTGGTGCGGCCCTGCGCCTGCAGCTCGAAGCAGGCCTGGACCTGGGTCCTGTGGCCAAGCTCGATGCCAAGCTTGATCTCACGCTCAACACCTTTGGGCAAGACATCATTTATGTCGTGCCCGAGACCTTTAGGGAAATTCTTGACCCGGCCAAGTTTGACGACCCCGCCACTCCCGAAGTCGTGGAGTGGGAATACAAAATCAGCGCCACCCCCACAGGCAAGCCCACTTGGACCGGTATGTACGTGCAGTTGCTGGGTGAAGGCAATTTGGACTTGCTCAGCGGCGCCCTCAAGCTACAGGGCGATTTCGGCATCATCTTGTCAGAGTCGGGCATGGAGTTAGGTATTAACGCCACGCTGGATTTGCCTCTGTTAAATCCCCTTGATGCGACTGGCACCTTGGGCATTGTTAGCGGTGGGGTTTACGGCAGTCTGCAAGTGGGCTCGCCAGGGCAAAAACTGCTGGACGTTGCTGGCGTATTTTCAATCGAAGCCAGTGTGCTGCTGCAAATCAATACCACCAGCACCACGCAAACAGTCAAAACGCTCAAGCTCGATGCCAACAAGGAAATCATGCGCGATGCCAATGGCAAAGCGTTGGTGGAAGACTCAGC
>CAIMHL010000646.1 GCA_903840825.1 uncultured beta proteobacterium | reverse complement strand
GTGCATGTGTGCACCAACGAGACCATTCATGGCGTTGAAGTGCATACCCTCCCCGACCTGAAGGCCTTGGGCAGCCAGGCGCCCCTGGTGATCGACTTTTCATCGCATGTGGCGTCCCGCAGCGTCGATTGGTCCAAAGTGGGCTTGGCCTTTGGTGGCGCCCAGAAAAATCTAGGGCCTGCGGGCCTAACCCTGGTGGTGGTGCGCGAAGACCTGCTAGGCCACGCCCTGCCCATCTGCCCAAGCGCGTTCAACTACAAAACCGTTGCCGACAACCAGTCGATGTACAACACGCCCCCTACTTACTCTATTTATATAGCTGGCTTGGTGTTCAAGTGGCTCAAGCAACAAGGCGGCATTGCGGCCATGGAACAGCGAAACATCGCCAAGGCCGAGTTGCTGTACGGCGCCATTGACCAGTCCAAGCTCTACCAAAACAAGGTGGCGCTCGACTGTCGCTCGCGCATGAACGTGCCTTTTTTCCTGCGCAATGAAAGCCTCAACGAGGCCTTTCTGATCGGCGCCAAGGCGAACGGGCTCTTGCAGCTCAAAGGCCACAAATCAGTAGGCGGCATGCGTGCCAGCATCTACAACGCCATGCCCATTGAAGGTGTGCAGGCGCTGGTCAGCTACATGCAAACCTTTGAGAAAACACACGGCTAACGCACCCGCCTGCCACCTGTCAACATTCAAAAAGTCATCATCATGGCCAGAACCCTTCCCGAATTACGCGTTGAGATTGACGCGCTTGATCTTGAACTACTGGCCCTGCTGAACCAGCGCGCCGGCCTGGCCCATGAGGTGGGTGAAATCAAACGTGTTGATGGTTCACCGGTGTTCCGACCCGACCGCGAAACCCAAGTCATCAATAGCCTGCAAACGCACAACCCTGGCCCTCTCAAAAGCAGCAGTGTGGCGGTCATCTGGCGCGAAATCATGTCGGCTTGCCGTGCTCTGGAAGCCGCTCAGCGGGTGGCTTTTTTAGGCCCTGCGGGCACGTTCAGTGAACAAGCCGCTTTTCAGTTTTTTGGCTCCAGCATTGAGCGCGTGCCCTGTATCAGCCTGGATGAAGTATTTCGCGCCACAGCCGCAGGCAGCGCTGAATTTGGCGTGGTGCCCATCGAGAACTCCACCGAGGGCGTGATTTCCCGCTCGCTTGACCTGCTGCTCAACTCGCCCCTGCACATCGTGGGCGAAACCAGCTTTTTGGTACGTCACAACCTGCTGCGCTTAAGCCCTTCTCTGGAAGGGATCGAAGTGGTTTACGCCCATCCGCAAGCGCTTGCCCAATGCCAAGACTGGCTCACCGCCCACCTGCCCCATGCAGAGCGGCGCGCCGCCTCTAGCAACGCCGAAGGCGCCAGATTAGCAGCCACCAACCCAGCGTGGGCTGGTATTGCCAGCGAACGTGCGGGCAGTGAGTTTGGCCTGCACACTGCTGCACACGCCATCCAAGACGACGCCTTCAACCGCACCCGCTTTGCCGTGGTGTGCCTGCCCCAAACTTTGCCAGCCCCGCAAGCTTCGGGCAAAGACTGCGTCAGCCTCATCGTCTCGGTCCCCAACCAGCCGGGCGCCGTGCACGATCTGTTGGTACCCCTGAAAACCCACGGTGTTTCCATGACGCGCTTTGAGTCGCGCCCGGCACGCTCGGGCCAGTGGGACTACTACTTTTATATCGACATTCAGGGCCACCCCTCTCAACCCAATGTGGCCCAAGCCCTTGAAGAACTCAAGAGCCGCTGCGCTTTTTACAAAGTTCTGGGCACTTACCCGGTCAGCGAATAATGTTTGAGCAGCTCGGTTTAATTGGCTGCGGGCTGATGGGGGGCTCGTTTGCCCTGGCCCTCAAAAGGGCGGGCTTGGTCAAAGAGGTGGTGGGGTTTAGCCCCTCGTCAATCACCACGGCGCGCGCCTTGCAATTGGGCGTGATTGACCGTATCGCCAACTCTGCCGAACTGGCGGTCAAGGGCTCTGACCTGGTCTTGGTTGCCGTGCCGGTGGGGGCCACAGCCGCAACGTTTGAGGCGATCCAGCCCTTTTTAACTTCTGAGATGCTGGTAATGGACGTCGGCTCCACCAAGGTGGATGTCGTGGACATGGCGCGTCGCGCTTTGGGCGAACACCTGGGGGCTTTTGTGCCCGCGCACCCCATTGCGGGCAAGGAAGTGGCCGGCATCGAGCACGCCGACGCTGACCTCTACACCGGCAAGCAAGTCATCCTCACGCCGCTTGAATGCACACGCATCAAGCCCCTCAAAAAGGCCTTGGACGTTTGGACTGCGCTGGGCTGCCAAGTGGTACAAATGACCCCCCAAGCCCACGATGCGGCCTATGCAGCGGTCAGTCACTTACCCCATTTACTGGCCTTTGCGATGATGAACACCCTGGCCAACCAAGCGCAGGGCGAGCAATTTTTGTCGCTGGCCGGCCCCGGCTTTCGGGATTTCACCCGCATCGCCGCCAGCGACCCCAAGGTTTGGCGCGACATCATGCTCTCCAACCGCGATGAGGTGTTGGCGCAATCCAGGCTTTTTCAACAACAGCTCCAAGTGTTCGATCAGTTGATTGAAAGCAGTGACGCCGCTGCTCTGGAAGCCTTGATAAAACAAGCCAGCCTCACCCGTGCCCAGTGGCACATGGTTCAAAGTAAAAAATAATGTTTTCCACTCACTTTCTCGATATTCCGGCCCTCGCCACCGCAGGCGGCACTGTACTGCTCCCAGGCTCCAAAAGCATTTCCAACCGCGTGTTGTTGTTGTCTGCCCTGTGCTTGGGCACCACCACGCTGCATGATTTACTGGACTCCGACGACACCCGCATCATGCTTAATGCCCTGCAGGCCCTGGGCTGCGGCGTGCGCCTGAGTGGCACCACGGTTGAGATTGACGGCCTGGGTGGACAACTCAACACCCAAGCCGACCTTTTCATGGGCAACGCAGGCACTGCCATTCGCCCGCTCACGGCGGCACTGGCCGTCATGGGTGGTGACTACAAACTTCACGGCGTACCCCGTATGCACGAGCGCCCCATTGGCGACCTGGTGGATGCGCTGCGCCAACTCGGCTGCCAGATTGACTACCTGGGTAAAGACGGCTACCCGCCCTTGCGCATCAAACAACCCACGCTTAACTTGTATGCGCCCATCAAAGTTCGTGGCGATGTCTCCAGCCAATTTTTAACCGCCTTGCTGATGGCGCTGCCCTTGGTGGCCCAAAAAGACATCGTGATTGAGGTGGTAGGGGAACTCATCTCGCGCCCCTATATTGAGATCACTCTCAACCTGCTGGCCCGCTTTGGCGTTGATGTGGTGCGTGAAGGCTGGCAACGCTTCACCATTCCCGCAGGCAGCCAACTCCAATCGCCCGGTGTTTTGCACGTAGAGGCCGACGCCTCGTCCGCTAGTTATTTCATAGCGCTCGGAGCTATCTCAGCTTGCTCTAAAGGCCAGAAAAGCTTAAGAATTGAAGGCGTAGGCGCCGATTCGATCCAGGGCGACATTCGCTTTATTGAAGCCGCTGAAATGATGGGGGCTCAGGTCTTGAGCGGCCCCAACTGGCTGGAAGTCAGCCGGGGCAGCTGGCCCCTCCAAGCCATTGACCTGGACTGCAACCATATTCCCGACGCTGCAATGACGCTGGCGGTGATGGCACTTTACGCCCAAGGCACCACCACCTTGCGCAATATTGCCAGCTGGCGCGTGAAGGAAACCGACCGCATCGCTGCCATGGCCATCGAACTTCGCAAGCTCGGCGCCACAGTAGAAGAAGGCGCCGACTTCATCAAGGTCACGCCGCCTGCCAGCCCCGCACACTGGAAAGCCGCCACGATTCACACCTACGACGACCACCGGGTCGCCATGTGTTTTGCGCTGGCCGCCTTTAACCCGGCTCATGTGCCGGTGCGCATAGAAGACCCCAAGTGCGTGGCCAAAACATTCCC
>CAIMHL010000645.1 GCA_903840825.1 uncultured beta proteobacterium | reverse complement strand
GGCAAAACACCAGCGTAGCCAGCCACGTGCTTCGGGCGCGAATGCATCACCGGGCGCCAAGCCCAAACCCGCTTCAAGCACCAATCTTTTGGCCGTGACCACAGAGTCTTCATGCCCGGCCAATTTGAAAAAGGCATACATCCCACCGCACGCCGGGGCCACTTGCACCTCAGGCATGGCGGCGAGCAGTGGTAACAAGGTATCACGGCAGGTCTTCAAGTGCGCCACCACCCGAGGCGTGATGTCATCCGTGCGCTGCAAGGCCACGACCCCAGCGCGCTGGGTGAAAACGGACGCGCAAGAGGTGTTGAATTCAATCAATTTACCCATGTGGTGCGTCACCGAAGGCGGCATCACCAGCCAACCCAAGCGCCAGCCGGTCATTAAAAAGCTCTTGGAAAAGCTGTGCACGACAACCAATTTATCCTCGGGGTCAGCCAGATCCAGAAAACTGGGCGCACACGCGTTGGGCGAGTGTTCGTAATACAGCCGCTCATACACCTCGTCCGCCAAAATCCAGGTGCCCGTCATGCGGCAATGGTCCAGAATTTGCTGCTGCTCAGCGCGGGTGAGTGTCCAGCCCGTTGGGTTATTGGGGGCATTGATGATCAATACTTTGGTGTCAGGCGTGACTGCGGCTAACAAGGCTCGCATATTTAAAGACCAAACGCCCTCCAACGGCGTCAAGGCCACACACCTCACACGAGCCCCCATGATGGCGGGCTGTGCGGTCAGGTTGGGCCAAACCGGGGTGATAGCCACCACTTCGTCCCCGGCATCAATCAGCAACTGCATGGCCAGCATCAGGGCGTTGACACCGCCACTGGTCACCGCCAATCGATCCACCCCGATGGGGCCGTGCAAGCGGGTCATGTAGCGCGCTATTTCTTCGCGTAACTCAGGTAAGCCCAAATTATGCGAATAAAACGTTTCACCCCGCTGCAAGGAATCCATGGCGGCTTGGCGGATGACTTCAGGCGTCACCTCGTCACTCTCACCAAACCAAAAGGCCAGCACATCGCTGCGCCCCATGCCGGCATTGGCCACTTCTCGGATCTTGGACTCTTCCAGGTTTTGGATAACTTGACGCATGGCGGCCTCGCTAAGCTTAAATTTACAGGGCTGGACGTTGCATTTTGCAACTATTGGGGAGCTCCGCTTTGGCAGCGCTCAGGGTCTTGATCACCCGAAAACCGTAGCCCGAGCCCTCCACGTCAAACTTCACGCCTGGGGTGCCTGCTTTGTCCATCAGCCCCACCACCAGCGCCTGCTGAAACTGGTGGTCTGAAGCCCGCATAGCGCCCGATTGCCCGCCCAAAGTCACTTTGGCCTGGGCCAGCTGGTCAGCCACATCAAGCGCATTGGTTGAGCCTGCTTTTTCCAGAGCCTGCGTCAATGACGCCACCATCAACTGCATGCGCATGTGCACGTAATCATCAGCGGGTTTCGGGAAGCGCTGGCGAAACGACTGATAAAAGACGTCACTTGGCGCGCCTTGAACGTTGGGCAGCCAGTCGGCCACGGCCACCACTTTGCCTATTCCGGCATCGCCAATGGCCGCCGGTGCGCCCAGCGCATTGCCATAAAAGGTGTAAAACTTGCCCTCAAAACCCACTTCTTTGGCCGCTTTGACCAGCAAGGTCAGGTCATTGCCAAAGTTGCCCGTAATAACGGCCTGCGCCCCACTGCTTTTGATTTTTGCGGCGTAAGGCAAAAAGTCTTTCACGCGGCCCATCGGGTGCAACTCTTCGCCCACCACCTGCATATCGGGGCGCAACACGCTCAGTTGGCGCTTGGATTCACGCGCCACGGCGTGGCCAAAGCTGTAATCCTGGCCAATGATGTAGACGCTTTTCAGCGACTTGTCTTCCTTCAGCACCTCCATCAAAGCGCCTATGCGCATATCGGCATGGGCATCAAACCGAAAGTGCCAAAAACTGCATTTCTCATTGGTCAGAATGGGGTCAACCGCCGAGTAGTTCAAAAAAACCACGCGCTTGGACGGTTCTCGCTCATTGTGTTTGTTGATGGCATCAATCAAGGCCGCCGCGGTGGACGATGAATTGCCCTGCATCACAAAGCGGGCGCCATCATCAATGGCAGATTTCAGCGCCGACAAAGCCTCATCAGCCTGGCCTTTGTTGTCGTAGCGCTCAATGACCATTGGGCGAGCGCCGCTCGCCAACTTCACGCCACCTTGACCATTGACGCGCTCCACCGCCCAAATGAGGTTGCGGTAGACCGCCTCGCCGGTGTTGGCAAAGGGACCACTCAAACTCTCAATCATGGCAATCTTGATGGGGGCAGCGGCAGCAGAAGGCGCCGTTTGAGCGACGGCCAAAAGAGGTGCAGTCAGGGCGAAAGCCAGCAACTGGCGCGCTTTAAGGGAAAAACCGAACATTTATTTATCTCTGATGTTGACAAGCGCTGCACGGAACATTTCCGGGCAAAACGCAAAGTTACCAAGCATACGCTATATATTTTATAGCTTGCTAAGCATGTATTTAATAGCCTAGAGGCTACTTTATATTAGATCCAAGGGCCAACGCGGTTTCACGTCAAAAGCGTAAACCTCGCTGGCCGTTTGTTGCCCGGACTGCAGCCGCATGGCTGCGGCCATGGCGATCATGGCGCCATTGTCGGTGCACAAATGCAACTCAGGGTAGTGCACGCGAATGCCCCTTTTGGCGCACTCGGCGTTCAGTTGTTCGCGCAAACTGCGGTTGGCCCCCACGCCCCCGGCCACCACCAAGCGCTTCAAGCCTGATTCTTTGAGGGCAATCAGCGACTTTTTCACCAGCACCTCCACAATCGCGGCCTGCGTGGAGGCCGCTAAATCCGCCAGCATGGGCGGGGGCAAAGCCTCCACCGCGCAATCCTGGGCCACGGCCAATTTCTTGGCCTGCACCATCACCGCCGTTTTCAAACCGGCAAAGGAAAAATCAAGGTTATTGCTTTTGAGCAGCGGGCGTGGAAATTTGAAGGCTGTGCCCTCCCCCAGTTCGGCCAATTTTGAGAGCGCAGGCCCTCCCGGATAGCCCAACCCCAAAAGCTTGGCCGACTTATCAAAGGCCTCGCCAGCGGCGTCATCAATCGTCTCGCCCAGTAAGGTGTAGCGCCCGACTCCGTCCACCCGCATCAACTGGGTATGTCCGCCCGACACCAACAAGGCAATAAAAGGAAACTCTGGCGGGTCAGCACTCAGAAAAGGGGAGAGCAAATGCCCCTCCAAATGGTGCACCCCCAGCACCGGCTTGCCCAGTGCCGCGCCCAAAGCGCAAGCCACCCCGGCGCCCACCAGCAAAGCACCCGCCAAACCGGGGCCACGCGTGAACGCCACCACATCCACATCCGCCAAGGTCTGACCTGAGGCGGCTAATACTTGTTCTGTGAGCGGCAGCACACGGCGAATGTGGTCGCGGCTGGCCAACTCAGGCACCACACCGCCATAGGCCTGGTGCATTTCGATCTGGCTGTAAAGCGCATCGCCCAACAACACAGGCAAGGCGCTGCCACGCACTTCAACCAGCGCCACCCCGGTTTCGTCACACGAGGACTCAATCCCCAATACTTTCAAAGTTTTCGTCATAGGCGTGAGTTTAGGGCAGCCCAATGGCTTGATTCTTGCATCAAACCATTCATGAACGAAGCCCTGAAAATTGTTGTTGTCGCCCCCGATTTGGCCATTGAAGACCAAACCGATGACTACGCCATCAACCAGGCCGAGCGCTCACGCAGCTTGCGCATAGGCTTGCTGGAAAATGGCTTTAACTTGGTGGCCAGCCTGCCGGCTGATGTATTTTTAACCGAGCGCCTGGCCCAGTTGCAGCCCGACTTGATCATTGTGGACGCCGAAAGCGAGGCGCGCGATGCGCTGGAGCATGTGGTGATGGCCACCCGCGATGCGCGCCGCCCCATCGTCATGTTCACCAACGACCACGACACCCGCCACGTCAAAGATGCCGTGGCAGCGGGCGTCACCGCCTACATCGTGGCGGGCCTGTCCAGCGAACGCATCCGCCCCATTTTGGACGTGGCCCTGGCCCGCTTTCAGCACGAGCAGGCGCTGCGCCAGGAACTGGCCGACACCAAAACCGAACTCGGCGAGCGCAACGCAGAGATCAAAAACCGCCAAGTGATTGACCGCGCCAAAGCGCTCTTAATGCAGCGACAAGGCTTAAGCGAACCCGAGGCCTTTGCCAAACTGCGCAAAGCCGCCATGAACCAAAGCCTGAAACTGGCCGAGGTTTCGCAACGCATGCTCGACATGGCCGATTTGCTGGGCTAACCCTCCACAACCCGGTTTCTGGAGACCCAGGGCAAGTTATCCGAATCGGCGCGATACCGCACACGGGCCATGACCATGACCCCGTTGGAGCGGCGCCCTCGCCGCGAATGCCCCTTGATTCAGCCAACGCGGCAACGATCGTTGAAGAACTAATAGCAAGCGAAAACTGCAGATCACGCGGGCTTGAGCTTGGCGCTTGGTGAGGTCAAACCCGTACTCATTGGGCTCACCTACCCCGAATTGGTGCACTGCACAAAAGCAGTGCACCAATTTTATTTATAACGAAATAGCACGCTAGGCCATACGCATATTGCTTAAGCAGCTATTAAAAATAGAGTCAATATTTCTCGTAAATAGTTGGCACAGACGTTGCATTAATCCTTCCATGACCCGACAAGGTCAAGCACAGGTTCTGGTCCAACGGCGGACTGGTAACTTGGCTACCGGACAAAGGCGTCCCCACTGGCTCAAAGCGTACCGATGCGTTTTGAGCCCTGTGCGGACGCCTTTTTGCTTTTGAAACCTTGCGGGACAGTCCGCAGCCACACGCAGTGTGGCCAGCTCTGTCCCCAACACTATAGGGAACGTTGCCATGACCGATTTTCTGAAATCCAGCCTCAGCCGCCGCGCTGTTTTGCAAACCGCTGCGGTGGGCGCCGTGGGCATCAGCCCGGCCTTGCGCGCGGTGGTGTACGCCGCAGGCTCTGACGCGCCAGAGAAAACCGAGGTCAAGATTGGCTTCATTCCTCTGACCGACTGCGCCAGCGTGGTCATGGCTTCGGTGCTGGGTATCGACAAAAAGTACGGCGTCAAGATCATCCCCAACAAAGAAGCCAGCTGGGCTGGTGTGCGCGACAAGCTGGTGACCGGCGAGCTGGACTTTGCGCATGTGCTGTATGGCCTTATTTACGGCGTTCACCTAGGCGTGGGCGGGGCCAAAAAGGACATGGCCATGTTGATGACCCTGAACCAAAACGGTCAAGCCATTACGCTCAGCAAAAAGCTGGCCGACAAGGGCGCCATCGATGGACCGGGCCTGGCCAAACTGATGGCCTCCGAGAAGCGTGAATACACTTTTGCCCAAACCTTCCCCACGGGCACACACGCCATGTGGCTGAATTACTGGATGGCAGCACACGGCATCAACCCCCTGCAGGATGCCAAGGTCATCACCGTGCCGCCGCCGCAAATGGTGGCCAATATGCGTGTGGGCAACATGGACGGCTACTGCGTGGGTGAGCCCTGGAACCACCGCGCCATCATTGACGGCATTGGTGTGACCGCCGCCACCACGCAAGACATCTGGAAAGACCACCCTGAAAAGGTGCTGGGCACCACCGGTGAGTTCGTCAAAAAATACCCCAACACAGCCCGTGCCGTCACAGCCGCTATTTTGGAAGCGGGCCGCTGGATTGA
Source organism: uncultured beta proteobacterium (assembly GCA_903840825.1). GTDB lineage: Bacteria > Pseudomonadota > Gammaproteobacteria > Burkholderiales > Burkholderiaceae_C > Rhodoferax. The sequence goes on along the minus strand of CAIMHL010000645.1, from coordinate 2,149 downwards.
CGCCGGGCTGGCCAATAAAAACAAAATGGCCGAGGTGATTGCCGAGAAGTCTTACGTGAATAAGAGCGTGGATGCCATCAACCAGCGCATTTTGGGCCGCTACCAAAACGGCATGGGCAAGACCTGGGACGACCCCAACCACATGAAGTTTTACAACGAAGGCGCGGTCAACTTCCCCTACCTCTCGGACGGCATGTGGTTCATGACGCAGCACAAGCGCTGGGGCTTGCTCAAAGAGCACCCCGATTATTTGGCCGTGGCCAAGCAGATCAACCAAATTGACATTTACAAACAAGCCGCCACCGCCAGCAAAACACCGGTGCCCAAAGACGTAATGCGCAGCACCAAGCTGATGGATGGCGTGGTGTGGGACGGCAAAGACCCCAAGAAATACGCCGACGGTTTCAAGATTAAAGCCTGAAACCTTTAGATCAATTGATAGGAGTCACCCCCATGGTCAGCGCCGTTTTTCATTCTCCCTTGCCCTCAGAGGCTGAAGCTTCTGCTACTAAAAAAGAAGCTGCTCAAGCAAAGCCCAAAAGCTCGGAAGGTCAAAAAGTCAATAAAACGCAGGGCAGCGCAAGCCCAGCCCCTCAATATCCATTTGACTGGCGCGGTCTCTGGCTGGCGGTGTTGCCGCCTGTGTTGGGCTTGGCGCTGCTGATTGGCGTGTGGGCGCTGGTGTCCATCTCCACGGCCAGCAGCATCCCCTCACCCAGCGAGACCTTTAAACAAGCGGTGCTGATTTTTAGCGACCCGTTTTACCGCAAAGGCCCCAACGACCAAGGTGTGGGCTGGAACATTTTGGCCTCGCTGGAGCGCGTGGCGGTGGGCTTTGGGCTGGCGGCGGTGGTCGGTATTCCGGTCGGCTTTATGGTCGGGCGGTTTGAGTTTTTGAGCCGCATGTTCAACCCGCTTATCAGCCTGCTGCGCCCGGTGTCGCCGCTGGCTTGGTTGCCGATTGGGCTGCTGGTGTTTAAAGGGGCCAACCCGGCTGCTATTTGGACCATCTTTATCTGCAGCATCTGGCCCATGATCATCAACACAGCCGTGGGCGTGCAACGCGTGCCGCAGGACTACATGAACGTGGCCCGGGTGCTTAACTTGAGTGAGTGGAAGATCATCACCAAGATTTTGTTCCCCTCGGTGCTGCCCTACATGCTGACCGGCGTGCGCTTGGCGGTGGGCACGGCGTGGCTGGTGATTGTGGCGGCCGAGATGCTGACAGGCGGCGTGGGGATTGGCTTTTGGGTGTGGGACGAGTGGAACAACCTGAACGTGAAAAACATCATCATCGCCATCTTCGTGATCGGCATCGTGGGGCTGATTTTGGAGTTCGCCCTGATCAAAATTGCCACCGCATTTACCTATGAAGAGGTCAAGACATGAAAAATTTTATTGAAATCTCCAACGTCGAGCAAACTTTCAAAACCCGTAAAGGCCCGTTTTGTGCGCTGCAAAACGTCAACCTGAACGTGGCCAAGGGCGAGTTTGTGGCGCTCATCGGCCACTCAGGCTGCGGCAAGTCCACGCTGCTCAACCTGATTGCGGGCTTGACGCTGCCCACCCAAGGCGTGTTGCTCTGCGCCAACCGCGAAATTGCCGGGCCGGGGCCTGAACGGGCGGTGGTGTTCCAAAACCACTCGCTGCTGCCGTGGTTGACGTGCTTTGAGAACGTGTACCTCGGCATTGAGCGCGTGTTTGGTGCGGCCAACAAAAGCACGGGCGCCCCATCAGAGAACAAAACCCAACTCAAAGCCCGCACCGACGCCGCGCTGGCGCTGGTGGGCTTGACGGCTGCGGCGCAAAAGCGCCCCGGCGAAATCTCGGGCGGCATGAAGCAGCGCGTGGGCATTGCCCGTGCGCTGGCGATGGAGCCCAAAGTGCTGCTGATGGACGAACCCTTTGGTGCGCTGGATGCGCTGACCCGCGCCAAGCTACAAGACGAGCTGCTGCAGATCGTCGCTAAGACCCAAAGCACGGTGGTGATGGTGACGCACGACGTGGACGAAGCCGTGCTGCTGTCCGACAAGATTGTGATGATGACCAACGGCCCCAGCGCCACCATTGGTGAGGTGCTAAGCGTAGACCTGCCGCGCCCACGAAACCGGGTGGAGCTGGCCGACAGCGCGCAGTACCTGCAGTACCG
>CAIMHL010000644.1 GCA_903840825.1 uncultured beta proteobacterium | reverse complement strand
CCGTTTCTGGCAGATGATTGAGCGCCACAAATGCTCCATTTTCTACACCGCGCCTACCGCTATTCGCTCGCTCATCAAAGCGGCTGAAGCCAACGAGAAAGTGCACCCTGACCGCTCTGACCTGAGCAGCCTGCGCATTTTGGGCTCGGTGGGCGAGCCCATCAACCCCGAAGCTTGGATGTGGTATTACAAGAACATCGGCCACGAGAAGTGCCCGATTGTGGACACCTTCTGGCAAACCGAAACCGGTGGCCACATGATCACCCCTTTGCCAGGTGCCACACCGTTGGTGCCTGGTAGCTGCACCTTGCCATTGCCCGGCATCATGGCCGCGATTGTGGACGAGGCTGGCAACGATGTGCCTAATGGTTCAGGTGGTTTGCTGGTCGTCAAACGCCCTTGGCCTTCGATGATTCGCAACATCTGGAATGACCCAGATCGTTTCAAGAAAAGCTACTTCCCTGAAGAGCTGGGTGGCACCACCTACCTCGCCGGTGACGGCGCGGTGTGCAATATTGACAACGGCTACTTCCGCATCACGGGTCGTATTGACGACGTGTTGAACGTGTCTGGTCACCGCATGGGCACGATGGAAATCGAGTCGGCCTTGGTCGCCAAATCTGACCTGGTGGCTGAAGCCGCGGTGGTCGGCCGTCCAGACGACTTGACCGGCGAGGCGATTTGCGCCTTTGTCGTGCTCAAGCGCCCTGTGCCCACTGGGGATGAGGCCAAAGCCATTGCCAAAGAGTTGCGCGACTGGGTCGCCAAAGAAATTGGCCCGATTGCCAAGCCCAAAGACATCCGCTTTGGCGAGAACTTGCCCAAGACCCGTTCTGGCAAAATCATGCGCCGCTTGCTGCGTTCGCTGGCCAAAGGCGAGTCCATCACGCAAGACACGTCTACCTTGGAAAACCCCGCCATTCTGGATCAGCTGGGTCAGACTTACTAATGCTATAAAAAAAATAGCTGGTCAAGCTCGTTTCTAGGGCTTTATCAGCTGTTTTTTGCAAAATATTGCGCTACGAAAAGCGCATTAAAAAGCCCGCCCTTGCTGCCTGCAATTGCGGGCTTTCTTATTGCCCTCTCATTTTTTCAATCTACCCTATCGAAATACCTAAAATGAGATGATAGTCGAGAGATTGAGTGATAGACTAATCCCATGTCTGCAAAACAACTCACCTCCGACATTCTTGCCTTCTTGAACGCTCGTGCTGGGGCGGGCTTAGGTGCCGCGAGGGCGGCGCTTATTACGGCGCAGGTGCAGGGCAAGCGTCCGACCGTTAACCGGTACTTGGCGGCGCTGCTGTCGCAGGGGGTCATTGTGCAAGAGGGCGCCGGGCCGATGACGGGCTACCGCCTCGCGGCCCCGCAAGGCGTTGCTGCTCCCAACACCACCTTCACCCAAACGCTAGCCCACCAAACCCAAGCTCACCAAACGTTAGCCCCCTACACCCTGGCGCCAGCGCTAGCTTGGAGCCCGCAGGCGCAGGCCTTGCGTGCTCACTTCACAGCGCCTATCGGTAGCCGCACACCTGTTACCTATCAGCGCCAATTTGTGGACGAGTACGTGCCCAACCAGTCGTCCTTATTACCCAAAAATTTAGCCGAAGACTTGTTCAGCGCGGGCCGCAGCCAAGGGCAGCAGCCTGCCAGCACCTACGCCCGCAAGGTGTTAGAGCCGCTGCTCATCGACTTGTCCTGGCACTCTTCGCGGCTAGAGGGCAACCGCAAAAGCCTGCTTGATACCCAGGCGCTGTTCGCCAAAGGGCGCTCGGCAAGCGATGACGACGACGCCACCATGCTGCTTAACCACAAAGACGCGATTGAGTTCATGGTGGACGCCGTGCCCGACTACGGCGTCACCGTGCCCGTGGTGCGCAATATTCAGAGTTTGTTGATGCAAGGCCTGCTGGACAACCCGGATGCGGTGGGCGCCATCCGGCAAACCGTTGTCAACATCACCGACTCGGTTTACGTGCCAACCCAAATGCCCAGCCTCCTGGAAGAGATGCTCGGCCTTGTGGTCGAGAAGGCGTGGCTGATCAAAAACCCGGTTGAGGCGGCGTTTTTCCTGTGGCTCCAGGTCGCCTACCTCCAGCCCTTTGAAGATGGCAACAAGCGCACCAGCCGCCTGTGTGCCAACTTGCCGTTGATGCTGTCCAACTGCGCACCCTTGTCATTTTTGGATCTAGAGCGGGGCGATTACGCACTGGCCGTGATGGGCGTCTATGAACGTCTGGACGCCAGTTTGGCGGTGGAGTTGTTTGCATGGACCTACCGGCGTTCTATCGCCAAATACCAGGTGATGCTGGCCTCGATGGGCGCATCCGACCCCTTCAGGGCCCAGTACCGGGCGCATTTGGGCGAGGCCATTAGGAAAGTGGTGGACGAGGGGGGCACATTGGCGCAGGCCCTGGCTGTGCTGTCGCTGCCTGAGGCAGACCAAGCCCTCTTTTTGCTTATTTTGCGCCGCGAATTGCAGGGGCTAGAGGCGTTTAATTGTGCGCGTTACCGCTTGTCTTTGCGCAAAACCGACGATTGGATTCAACAAGGCCGCCCCCTATAGCCGCCCCTGATAGCGGCCTCGTTGCGGGGATTAATTAGCTCCCCAGCACCCAAGCCGCCAGTTTCTTGGCTTCAACCTCACTTACCTGCGGGTTGGCAGGCATGGGGATCGCGCCCCAAACGCCTGAGCCGCCTTTCATGATCTTGGCTGCGAGTTTGTCGGCAGCGTCTTTTTGACCAGCATACTTCTTGGCCACATCCTTGTAAGAAGGGCCAACCAGTTTTTTCTCTACCGCATGGCAGGCCATGCAATTTTTGGATGTGGCCAGAGCTGGGTCAGCCAAGGCGGGCAGGGCGGTCAAACTGGTGGTGGCAGCAGCCAAAAGAGTCAAAAGAGCGAGCTTCATTGATTTGTTCCTTGTGAAAAATTCACTTTTACGCTAACGCGAAAGCTGGGCGCGGGGTTGACGCCGCGCCCGTACCCACATTAGTAGTTGTCCAACACCGCGCCTTTGCTGGCGGTTGAGGCGTTAAACGCAAACTTGGCCTGCACGCCCCGGGTGTAGCGCGGCAGGGGGGCGGTCCAGGCGGCGCGGCGTGTGGCAATGATCTCGTCGCTCACGTTGAGTTGCAGCAGCAACTGGTGTGCGTCGATGGTGAT
>CAIMHL010000643.1 GCA_903840825.1 uncultured beta proteobacterium | reverse complement strand
GCTCTCCTCTGTGTTGCAGGTACGACTGGTGAATTACGTCAAAATTTATTTACAAAAAGCCATCCGCAAATCAAAAGTTGCTCTTTTGAGTACGTTCGTCATTTTCGCACTAGGATTGGCACGGGTCCCTCGGTCACCCATGCGCACGCTGCGAACTCAAAGCAACCACGTCTTCATGGCAATTTACGCCACATTCAAGCTTGAGTGCTCGGGCATCGCCAACAAGCTCAATCCCGTCGCACTTTGCCGCAAGCTCGCTTCCGCACTGCCTATGCTCAGCTTCAGCTGTTCAGGGCGGCTGCGTAACATCAGCTTTTGCTTTAAGCCTGAAGTATTTTTAAGCGGTGTTGGTAATTACCGACACCGCACCCTTTTTGGCGGTGATACCTTCACCGCTTATGAAAAAAATCTGGGATATTTCTCCACCCGTTGACGCGCAAGCCGCCGTCTTCCCCGGTGACACCGCCTATTCGCAGCAACTGCATTTCACCCTCGGCCCCAACTGCCCGGTCAACGTCAACGCCATCACCCTGTCGCCGCATACCGGCGCACACGCCGATGCACCTATGCACTACGCAGCAGGTGGCGCGGCAGTGGGCACGCTGGACTTGGCACCTTTTCTGGGGCCTTGCCGCGTTATTCATTGCCTGAGCGCTGGCCCCTTGGTTGAGCCCCACCACCTCGCCCACGCCCTCGACAATTTGCCGCCCCGCGTGTTGATTCGCACGGCAACGCGCGCCAGCCAAGGATGGGCATCATTTACTGCTCTAGACCCCGCCAGCGTTGCTATGCTAGCTACTAAAAACGTAGTTCTTATCGGCATCGACACGCCCAGCGTAGACCCCTCAAACAGCCAAACCCTGCCCGCCCACCAACAGCTTCACCGCCTCAACCTGCGGGTCCTGGAAAATTTGGTGTTGGATGACGTGCCCGAGGGCAATTACGAACTCATCGCCCTCCCCCTCAAACTAACCCAAGCCGATGCGTCACCGGTCAGAGCCATCCTTAGAGAATTATGAAAACACTAGAAACCTGCCAAACCCTCGACGCACAAGACCCCTTGCGCCCTTTGCGCGACTTGTTCAGCCTGCCCGAGGGCGTCATTTATCTGGATGGCAACTCCTTGGGCGTACTGCCCAAAACAGCTGCGGCACGCGTGGCCGAAGTCGTCACCGAAGAATGGGGGCAAGGCCTAATTCGCTCCTGGAACAGCGCGGGCTGGTTTGACATGCCCCAGCGTATGGGCGACAAAATTGCCACGCTTATTGGCGCTGACGCCGGTGAAGTGGTGGCTACTGATAGCACGTCGATCAACCTTTTCAAAGTGCTCAGCGCGGCGCTCTCGATGGTGCAGCAAGACGCCCCCCAGCGCAAAATCATCGTCAGCGAGCGCAGCAACTTCCCCACGGACCTTTATATCGCGCAGGCCCTGTGCGCCGAGCGAGGCTTCAAACTGCAACTTGTAGAACCCGAAGAAATTGCGGCTAGCCTGACCGATGAGGTGGCTGTCCTCATGCTCACCCACGTCAACTACCGCACCGGCGCCATGCACGACATGGCGGCTATCACCCAGCTGGCGCATGCCGCAGGCACCCTCACGGTCTGGGATTTGGCCCACAGCGCAGGGGCCGTACCTGTGGCCTTGAAGGCCGACGGAGCCGATTTTGCCGTGGGTTGCAGCTACAAATACCTCAACGGCGGCCCCGGCGCGCCGGCTTTTGTGTGGGTCAACCCGATACATGCTGAGCGCTTTTGGCAGCCACTGGCGGGCTGGTGGGGCCACGCCGCGCCTTTTGCATTTACCCCCGACTATCAGCCTGCCCCTGGAATCAACCGCTACCTGTGCGGCACGCAACCTATTTTGAGCATGGCTGCGCTGGAATGTGGGCTAGACACCTTTGCCGCCGCTCAAGCCTTGGGCGGTATGGCCGCATTGCGCCAAAAATCACTCGCCCTAACCGACCTGTTTATGGAACTGGTGGAGCAACGCTGCGCTGGGTATGGCTTGGGTTTGGTCACGCCACGCGAACACTCTCAACGCGGCTCCCAGGTCTGCCTGACGCGCCAGAGTGGCGCTTTTGCCATCGTGCAAGCGCTCATCGCACGCGGCGTCATTGGCGACTTCAGGGCCGGCGACGGCCAAGTCCACCCCGACATCCTGCGCTTTGGCTTCACGCCTTTGTACATTGGCTTCGAAGACGTCTGGAATGCGGTTGAGCACTTAAAACAGGTGCTGGAATCCGGTGAGTGGCAAGCGCCCGAGTTCAACCAAAAACACACGGTAACCTGAGCATGGCCTGCCCCCACAACCCCACCGAGGCCATCGTGGCCGATCAAAAAGCCCAGCTCGACTTCAGCGAATCGATGAGCTACGGCGACTATTTGCACCTCGACGAGATTTTGGGCGCACAGAAACCGCGCTCAGCCGAGCACAACGAAATGCTCTTCATCGTGCAGCACCAAACCAGTGAACTCTGGATGAAGCTGATGCTGCACGAGCTGAGCGCCGCCATCAAATGCGTGGCGAATGACGACCTTGGCAGTGCCTTCAAAATGCTGGCCCGCGTGAGCAAAATCATGGAGCAGCTGGTGCACGCCTGGGACGTGCTGGCCACCATGACGCCACCTGAGTACAGCGCCATTCGGCCCTTCTTGGCCAGCTCCAGCGGCTTTCAAAGTTACCAATACCGCTGCATTGAGTTCTCGCTGGGCAACAAAAACGCCGCCATGCTCAAACCGCACAGCCACCGCCCCGATTTGCTGGCCCAAGTGCAAGCGGCTTTTGAAGCGCCGTCCCTGTACGACGAAGCGCTGCGCTTGCTCTCTCGGCGCGGCCTTGACGTGCCTGCCAGCCACACCCAGCGCGACTGGACCCAAGCCTACGTGGCCAGCGACGGGGTGGAAGCCGCTTGGTTGCAGGTTTACCGCAACCCTAAAGCGCATTGGGATTTATACCAACTCGGAGAAGAACTGACCGATTTGGAAGACGCTTTCAGGCTGTGGCGCTTCAGGCACGTCACCACCGTAGAGCGCGTGATTGGTTTCAAACGCGGCACGGGCGGCACCGGCGGTGTGAGTTATTTGCGCAAAATGCTCGACGTGGTGCTGTTCCCGGAAATCTGGACACTGCGGACCAATTTATAAAGAATCGCTCTCTAAGAACCTAGAAACGTGCTTGACCAGCTATTATTTATATAGCAAGCAAAAACATCAAGCCCCGCCGTAAAGCCAGGGCACGTCCAGCAAACGCTCGCCCAACAGCTTCATCGCGGCATCTCGGCCCACACGCACCAAGCCTGTAGCATGAAACACCCGGCCATTGCGAATGGCGCGCGCCTGCACCCGGGCATTGCGTGCCCAGCGGGCTTGGGCGTACTGCGCCAATCTGGTGGGCACATCGCCGCTGTCAAGCGCCAACATCTGTGCCAAAGCCTGCGCATCTTCAATCGCCATGCCCGCGCCTTGAGCCAGATACGGCACCATCGGGTGTGCGGCATCGCCCAGCAAGGCCACCCTCCCCTGCGCCATCTCAAAAGCACCGCGCAAGGGGTTACGAATGCTCAAACCCCACAAACGCCAGGCGTCGATGGCGTGAACCAAGTCCAGCAAAGGCGCGCAGGTGTTGGCCAGCAGGGCGCGCAGCTCACCCGCGTTGGCGCTGTGGTCCCAATCCTCCAGCGCACCTTCTATGCGGCCATGAACAATGGCCACCACATTGAGCCATTCGCCCCCGCGCACGGGGTACTGCACCACATGCAGCTTGGGCCCTAGCCAGGCTGTCACCTGTTGAGAGCGCAAATGCGCTGGCAAATCTGATTGACGCACCATCGCCCGGTAAGCCAGATGCCCGGTGGGCTGGGGCACGCCGTCATTGAGCAGTTGCTGGCGCACACTGCTCCAGCCACCGTCGGCCCCTACGAGCAGGTCGCCCGCTACCGTGCGCCCACTCGCCATCGTGACCGTGACACCTTGCGCGTGATCCTCAAACTGACGCACGGCTTGCGACAGGTTCAAGGACACACCCGGCAGGAGCTTCACCGCCGCGAGTAACAAGCCATGCAAGTCAGCCCGATGAATCGTCACATACGGCGCCCCGTAGCGTGCCAGGGCCACATCGCCCAGCCGAAGCACGCCCAGCTCGGCGCCTGATGGGGCGCTGCGTACCTGCAAGCGCTCGGGGAAGGCGGCCACAGAATCCAAAGCCGCTTTCAAACCCCAGCCATAGAGAATCTTGACCACGTTAGGCCCCAGCTGCACACCCGCCCCCACTTCGGTAAATTCAGGGGCGCGCTCGAACAGTTCTGGCTCTGCGCCTTCGCGCGCGCACGCCAAGGCCGCCGCAAAGCCGCCAATCCCACCGCCTGCTATTACTATTTTTTTAACCATGCCTGCCGTTGCAACAAATTGGACCAGGCCCAGCGCCCTGTCTTCAAGGCTCCTAATATAAGCCCCATACACTGCTTGACCACCTAAAGCCAGGCGGCTGAAAGGCAAGATGAACGAAGACGAGCAAACCTCGGCCAAAGCACACTAACGGTGCCGCCCCACTTTGGGGTGCTCAGCGAGCTGGCAGGCTCTGCGGAAAATTTGCAGCGTTTTTTGCGCTTGGCCCAGCACGCTGTCATG
>CAIMHL010000642.1 GCA_903840825.1 uncultured beta proteobacterium | reverse complement strand
GCATCATCAACAAGCTGGAAACCTTCAACGGCTGCATCCTGGCCGACAGCGTGGGCTTGGGCAAAACATTCACCGCACTGGCGGTCATCAAATATTACGAGCTGCGCAACCGCTCGGTGCTGGTGCTGTGCCCCAAAAAATTGGCCGACAACTGGCTCACCTACAACCGCAACCTCAAAACCAACATCTTCGCCAAAGACCGGTTTAACTACGACGTGCTGTGCCATACCGACTTGCAGCGCACCCGTGGCGAGTCGTTCGGCATGCCGCTTAACCGGGTCAACTGGGGTAATTACGACCTGGTGGTGATCGACGAGTCGCACAATTTTCGCAACAACGATGCCTACAAAGACAAGGAAACCCGCTACCAAAAGCTGATGAATTCGGTCATCAAACAGGGCGTCAAAACCAAGGTGCTGATGTTGTCGGCCACTCCGGTCAACAACCGTTTCAATGACCTGCGCAACCAATTGGCCCTGGCTTATGAGGGCAACGCCGGCCTGCTGGGTGAAAAGCTGCGTACCGAGAAAGACATCGATGCGATATTTCGCCGTGCGCAAGCGGCGTTCAACAACTGGACCAAGTTGCCGCCAGATGACCGCACCGCCAGCGCCATATTGAGCGCGTTGGACTTCGATTTTTTTGAGCTGCTCGACAGCGTCACCATCGCCCGCTCCCGCAAGCACATCGAGACGTTTTACGACACCAAAGATATTGGCAACTTCCCCGAACGCCTCAAACCCCTGTCTTTTCACTGCCCGCTTACCCTGCGCACCGATGTCATTGGCTTCAACGACATCTTCAACCAGCTCAGCCTGTTGAAACTGGCCGTGTATGCGCCCGTGAGCTACATCCTGCCCAGCCGCATCAAGAAGTACGAAGCCATGTACGACACCACCGTGGGCGGTGGCGGTGGCAAGCTCAAACAGGCCGACCGTGAAAAGAGCTTGCAGGCGCTGATGACCGTCAATTTGCTCAAACGCCTGGAAAGTTCGGTCGCGTCGTTCCGGCTCACCTTGCAAAGCCTGCAAACCAAGCACCAAAACGCACTTGAAAAAATCACCGTGTTCAAAAAATCGGGCAAGTCCGCCAGCTTTACCGACGAGGCAAGCGCCTTTGAAGACGCTGATTTTGATGGCGAGACCTTGCCTGACTTGGATGATTCGGACGAGAACACCACCGGCGGTAAGGTCAAAATCGACCTAGGCGACATGGATTTGCCGTCATGGGAATACGACCTCAGCGCAGACCTGAAAGTGATAGAAGCGCTGTTGCTGGAAATGGCCAAAATCACCCCCGCAGAGGACGCCAAGCTCCAACACCTCAAAGCCCACATTGAGCACAAGCTGGCCAACCCCCTCAACCCCGGTAACCGCAAGCTGTTGATATTCACCGCCTTTGCCGACACCGCCCACTATTTATATGAGAACCTGGCCTCTAGCTTGTTCCAGAAGCACGGCATCCACACCGGTAAAGTCACCGGCTCAAGCGAGCCCAAAACCACACTCCGCCTGAGCGCCAACCCCCGCCAAGGCGTGGATTTCCAGACCCTGCTCACGCTTTTTGCGCCCCGCGCCAAAGAAAAAGCGCTAACCATGCCCCATGAGCCCGGCGAGATTGACGTGCTGATCGGCACCGACTGCATCTCTGAGGGCCAAAACTTGCAGGACTGCGACACCGTCATCAACTTTGATATCCACTGGAACCCGGTACGCATCATCCAGCGCTTTGGCCGGGTGGACCGTATTGGCTCACCCAATGCGCGCATCCAGTTGGTCAACTACTGGCCCGACATCAGCCTGGACGAATACATCCGCCTCAAAGAGCGGGTCGAAAGCCGCATGATGATTGCCGACGTGACCGCCACCGGGGACGATAACGTCCTGTCTGCCCAGTCCAATGACGTGGCCTACCGCAAAGAGCAATTGCGCCGCCTGCAAGAAGAAGTCATTGAAATGGAAGACCTCAAAACCGGGGTGTCCATCACCGACCTCGGCCTCAACGACTTTCGCATGGACCTGCTCAACTACGTCAAAGCCAATGGCGACCTGGCAAGAGCGTCCAACGGCCTGCACGCCGTGGTGTCCGCCAATGTGGAAAAGGGCCTGTTGCCTGGCGTCATTTTTACCCTGCGCAACCGCCTATTAAGGGGCACCACTGGCTCAACGGCCATGCCCATCCAGCAAAAAAACCGGCTGCATCCCTACTACCTGGTGTATATCGGCCTAGACGGCAGCATCATTGCCGACCACATGCAAGTCAAAAGTCTGTTGGACCTGGCCCGCGCAGCGTGCAAAGGCTTGATCGACCCGGTACCCGCCGTATTTGAGCCCTTCAACAAAGCCACCGACGATGGCCGCAACATGAAGGTGTACTCCACCTTGCTGGATCAGGCCATTCACTCCATGATTGAGCGCCAGCAAGAGCAAGAGGTGGACAGCCTGTTTTCGCCTGGCAAAACCAGCGCCTTAACCCAAGACCCCGCCGGCTTTGAAGACTTTGAGCTGGTCAGCTTCTTGGTGATTCAGGCCCCATGAGTGCCACATTAGACGCATTGCCTGTGGCCTTGTTCGCCTGGCCGCCGCAGGCCGCCGTGGCGCGGCCCGTGGCCAAAGCCAAAATTTATGCACACGCCAAGCCCACCGCCGCCTTGCGTGCGCTGTTTGTCGATCAGGTCGAGAGCATCACATGGGCCTACAAACTGGCCCCGGAAACCATCAATCTGCCCGCCAAACCGGACGTGCCGGAAATTGAAGTGTTTGAAATCGCTTTGAAGCTGCCGGATGTCAATCATTCGGTACTTCGGTGCATCGACAAGGCCATCCCGTTTCCCATTCTGTTTGTCCTTCGGTATGACGGCCACAGCCAACCCGTTGCAGCCCATAAGCGCCCCAGTGATGCGGCAAGTGGTCAATGGGTGGTGGGTGATTACCATGCTGCGCCGTGGCAAAAAGATGGTGTTGTCCGGCCCGGCTTGCCGGTGGCGCTGGATTTGCAGGGGCTGTACTTGCAGCTTTTGCGCCAACACTTTGCCGTTCCGGCCCGCGCTGGCGAGTCATTGCGGGACCAACTGGATAGGTTGTCGCTTTTGTCCGCCAAGCAGGCGGCAGCGGCCAAGCTGGAAACGCGCCTGGCCCAAGAAAAACAGTTCAATCGCAAGGTCGAAATCAACGCTCAGTTGCGTACCATTAGGCAAGAACTTGATAGCCTCACAAATTAAAGAATTACTGCCTACATCATGGAAAAACTCAAATTACATAGCCCCGACCTCACGCAGGCCAATATCGACAAGCTGGCCGCGCTTTTTCCTAACTGCGTGGCCGAGGCGCGGGGGGCGGATGGCGTGGTGAAGCGCAGTATTGACTTTGACCAACTGCGCCAAGAGTTGTCCCCTGCAATAGTAGAAGGCCCGCAAGAGCGTTACCAGCTGAACTGGCCCGGCAAGCGTGAGGCGCTGCTGACCGCCAATGCGCCAATTGCCAAGACGCTGCGCCCTTGCCGTGAGGAAAGCGTGGACTTTGACACCACGCAGAACCTGTTCATTGAGGGGGATAACCTTGATGCTTTGAAGTTGCTGCAAGAGACTTACCTGAACAAGGTGAAGTTGATTTACATCGACCCGCCATACAACACGGGGAATGACTTCGTTTACGAGGACGATTTTGCTGAGGATTCAGCCTCATATTTTGAGCGGTCGAATCAAACGGACGACTCAGGTAGGCGCTTAAATGCAAATACGGAGTCGAACGGACGATTCCACTCAGACTGGCTTTCTATGCTTTTTTCGCGTTTGAAGTTGGCCCGTAACTTACTGCGCGACGATGGCGTTATCTTCATCTCAATTGACGACAACGAGCAAGCCAATTTAAAGCGGATGTGCGACGAAATATTTGGTGAAGAGAACTTCATAAGCACCATCGTTTGGGAAAAGCGTTACAGCCCTCAAAACGCGGTCAAATGGTTTTCAGAGTCTCACGATTTTTTGCTGGTTTTTGCGAAGAACAAACTGAATTGGTTTCCAAACCTGTTGGAGCGATCAAGTGAGATGAACGCTCGCTACAAAAACCCTGATAACGACCCGCGCGGAGTATGGAAACCGGTGGATTCGACTGCACAGGGTGGGCATGGCACCAAAACCCAGTTTTACGAATTGATCGCTCCGAACGGCAAACGGCATACCCTACCAAATGGCCGTTGCTGGTTGTATACCGAGTCGAACCTGAAAACGTTGATTGCAGACAACCGAATTTGGTTTGGTGCCGACGGTAACAATGTCCCTGCCATCAAACGGTTTCTAACTGAAGTCAAGCAAGGAACCGCCTGCCAAACGATTTGGAAGTACTCTGATGTTGGGCATAGTCAAGATGCAAAGAAGGAAGTCAATGATCTGTTCCCCGAAAGTGCGGTGTTTGACACGCCAAAGCCGACTCGGTTGATCAAACGAATTCTTCAAGTTGCAACTGATAAAGACGACATTGCGTTGGATTTCTTTTCTGGTTCGGCCACAACTGCTGATGCAGTAATGCAGATGAATGCCGAAGACAGCGGTAACCGCAAATTCATTCTGGTGCAGATTCCTGAGGTCTGCGACGAAAAATCCGAAGCTGCCAAGGCTGGCTTTAAAACCATCGCTGAAATCAGCAAAGAACGCATTCGCCGTGCAGGCAAGAAGATCAAGTCAGAAACGTCAATCACAGCCCCCGATTTGGATGTCGGTTTTCGCGTCCTAAAAATAGACAGCTCCAACATGAAAGAGGTGTTCTACACCCCCGATGCCGTCACCCAAGACCTGCTGTCTGACCAGGTCAACAACATCCGCGAAGACCGCACGCCCGAAGACCTGCTGTTTCAGGTGCTGCTGGACTGGGGCGTTGACCTGGCCTTGCCCATCGCGCGGGAAGTTATTGCAGACAAAACCGTGTTTTTTGTGGACACCAACGCGCTGGCCGCGTGTTTCGATGAGGGCGTCAACGAAGAATTCGTCAAGCTGCTGGCCAAACGCGCCCCGCTGCGCGCCGTGTTCCGTGATTCTGGTTTTGCCAGTGACAGTGTCAAGATCAACGTCGAACAAATCTTCAAACTAATGTCTCCCGGCACCGAAGTCAAAACGATTTAAGGGACGAACTGATGCAACCTTACACACCGCAAGCTTTGCCGCTGGACAATCTGGACTACCGTTTGCTGTTGCCCTTGGTGGGGCAAGCCAATGCAGCCTTGGATCGGTACGACGGATTGTTGCAAGGGATTCCCAATCCGGCGGTCATGCTTTCGCCGTTGACAACGCAGGAAGCCGTGCTGTCTTCCAAGATCGAAGGCACGCAGGCGACTGTGGATGAAGTGCTACAACAAGAGGCCGGGTTGATCCAAGAGGGCGAAAAGTACAAAGACATTCAGGAAATCTCCAATTACCGGCAGGCACTTTATTCGGCGCGTGAGTATTTGAAGGACTACCCCATTCGGCTTGGTTTTGTGCGGGAGCTGCATCGGGTGCTGATGAGCAGCGTGCGCGGGCAGGATAAAACGCCGGGGGAGTTTCGGCTCGATCAGAACTGGATTGGCAAGCATGGCTGCTCCATGGACGAGGCCAGTTTTGTGACGCCAAACCCGGTGCAGTTGCCCGATTTTTTGCAGGCTTGGGAGCGTTACTTAGACAGTGATGATGTCGATTTTTTGCTTCAAACCGCTGTGGTGCATGCGCAATTTGAATTGCTGCACCCCTTTAAGGACGGCAATGGCCGGATTGGCCGCATTTTGATACCGTTGTTTCTGTACCAGAAGCGCGCTTTGTCACAGCCCATGTTCTATTTGTCAGAGTACCTAGAGAGCAACCGCGAGGCGTATTACTTTCACTTGAAGGCCATTTCGGCAGAGGGTGACTGGAACGGTTGGATTGCGTTTTTCTTAAAAGCGATTGCGATACAGGCAGGAAAAAACAGTGAGCGTGTGGCTGCTATTCAGAGTCTGTACGCTGAGATGAAGCAGGCCATCCAAACCGCCACGCACTCGCAGTACACCGTGCATTTGCTGGATGCCATTTTTAGCAAACCCATATTCCGTTCGTCTGACCTGACAGCGCAGTTATTGCAGGCGTTTAGTATTCATGAGAAGACAACGACGGGCTTACTTCGGCAGATGAAAGAGGCCGGTATCTTGCGGGAGCTGCAGGCTGGAAGCGGCAGGCGTCCCGCCACGCTGTGCTTCCCACGGTTGGTCAATTTGGCCGAGGGCCGCGAGGTTTTTTGACTTTTTTGTGGAGCCTGCGTCCGCGACAAAAGTTTTTGCGGAGTCTATTTTAAATTTTGGACTCCACAAGAAGCGTAGCGGAGTCTGGACACTCCACAAAGCAGCGACCCTGGTTGCAGAGAAAAATAGATTTAAAAGAGATTTAAGAGAGATTTAAAGAGTGATGAAACTCAAATTTAAAAAACAAGCCTACCAGACCAACGCCGTTGAAGCCGTGGCGGATTGCTTTGCCGGGCAACCCAAGCGCGAGGGCCTGAATTACCGCATGGACCCAGGCCGTGCGGTGGATGCCAGTGGCCAGTCTGTGGCTGCGTTGGAATCAGCCGGTTTCAAAAATGCTGATCTGGTCTTGTCCCCCGGCCAGGTGCTGGAAAACATCCACGCCGTGCAGCGCAGACAAAACCTACCCCTGTCCGCCGCGCTGGTCAAAACCAAGGTGTGCGACATCAATCTGGATGTGGAAATGGAGACCGGCACGGGCAAGACCTACTGCTATATCAAAAGCATGTTCGAGCTGAACGCACGGTTTGGCTGGAGCAAGTTCATTGTGGTGGTGCCGAGCATTGCCATTAGAGAAGGCGTGTTCAAGTCGCTGGAAATCACGGCAGAGCACTTTCTGGATGACTACAAAAAGCGAGCCCGCTTCTTTATTTACAACTCCAAGCAACTGCACAACTTGGAGAGTTTTTCCAGTGACGCGGGCATTAACGTGATGGTGATTAACGTGCAGGCTTTCAATGCCACGGGCAAGGATGCCCGCCGCATTTATGAAGAGCTGGATGATTTTCAGTCGCGCAAGCCGATTGACGTGATCAGTGCCAACCGGCCCATCATGTTCCTGGACGAGCCGCAGAAGATGGAAGGCGGCAAGACGCTGGATTCGCTGGCCAACTTCAAACCGCTGGCGGTGTTGCGCTATTCGGCCACCCACAAGACGACGCACAACAAGATTCACCGGCTGGACGCGCTGGATGCGTACAACCAGAAGCTGGTTAAGAAAATCGCGGTGCGTGGCATATCAGTCGAGGGCCTGACCGGCACCAATGCCTACCTCTATTTGGAGTCGATTGAGGTGTCAAAAAGTGCCCCGGTGGCGCGTGTGGAGTTGGAAATCAAGCAGAACAACGGCATCAAGCGGGTGCTGCGCAAGTTGTCACGCAACGACAATTTGTTTGACCTGTCGGGCGACTTGGAGCAGTACCGGGGTTTTGTGGTGGCTGATATCAATGCGCTCACCAATGCCGTGAGTTTCACCAATGGGCATGAGCTGGTGGCGGGCGAGGCCACGGGCGATGTCAGTGAATCGGCTTTGCGCCGCATTCAGATTCGGGAGGCCGTTAAGGCCCACTTTGAGAAAGAGCAGGCCCTGTTTGCTGAAGGGATCAAGGTGTTGTCGCTGTTTTTCATTGACGCGGTCAGCAAATACCGCAGCTATAGCGAGGCAGGTGAGCAGCCCGGCGAGTATGCGCAGATGTTTGAGGAAGAGTACAACCAGCAATTGGCTGAGGTGCAGACGCTGGAGGACACGCCTTACAACCGGTATCTGAAAGGCATTGCGACTACCCAAACGCACAACGGCTATTTTTCTATCGACAAAAAATCAAAGCGCATGGTGGACCCCGAGACGGGCAAAAAGTCCACCGAGGCCGACGATGTGGATGCCTATGACCTGATTTTGAAAGACAAAGAGCGGCTGTTGTCTCTTAACGAGCCGGTGCGGTTTATCTTCTCGCACTCTGCTTTGCGAGAGGGTTGGGACAACCCCAATGTGTTTGTGATCTGCACCTTGAAGCACAGCGACAACACGGTCAG
>CAIMHL010000641.1 GCA_903840825.1 uncultured beta proteobacterium | reverse complement strand
GCTTCTGCAGTTGCCACCGGCTTGGCTAGCGCTGCCAACCGGGCAGCAGGCGCACGTTGCGGCAAGGGCGACACCACCGGCAAGGGCGCAGCAGCAGCAGTCGGGGCCTCGGCGGCCATGACCGATTTCAGCGCCACAGCCTCAACAACCACTGGCAACGGTGGCAGTGCTGACACCGTATTCACCGTATTCACCGTATTCACCGTATTCACCGCTTTCACCGCAACGTAGGCCGGTGAAGTGCCCCTCTCCTTATCTTGCAGCCAAACACCTCCCCATGCAGCAAGAACAAGCGCCGACAAAGTCCCCACCAAGCGCCAGCGCGGCCACCACAAGCGCCGGGCCTTCGCAGGCGTGTGAACAATTTGTGTACCAAACGTCAAGTCACCCAAGGCCCCGTGCTTGCGGGTCGGCAAACCAGCCAGCGCTGCGCGTTGATCGAGGTCCTGCAGCATTTGATTAATCACACTCACACTGAATCTCCCAGACGGTGGCCAACAAAAGGCCTAGGGCGTGGCCTAAGCCCAGTACCGTGCAGGCCCAGCAGACTATTTTTGCAAAGCGTCCACAGCGATTCAGGCACACGGACACCCGGCGTATCTTGCGCAGCCAGGCGCACATGCCGCTCAGTCACACGGTGCACGTTTTCGCCAAAAGCCAACATCAGGCATTTATGCCCCAGCACATTGACCAAGCGGGGAACGCCCGCACTGTAAAAAGCAATGCTTTGAGCCGCGTCTTCCTCGAATAAGCTAATGTCAGTGAACTGATCCAATGAGGCCGTTGACAAACGGTGCCTCAAATAAGCCGGCACCCGGTGTGCCGCCATAGGCCCCAAATATTCGCTAAACGTAATGCGCTGGAGCAACTGGCGAATATCGGGCAGAGCCAGCTTCAGGTCCAACTCCGGCTGCCCCAGCAAGACCAATTGCAACAGTTTTTGCTTTTCCGTCTCCATGTTGGACAACAGACGCAGACTCTCCACCGTGCGCACAGGAATGGCCTGAGCCTCGTCAATAAAAACGACCACACGCTGGCCCAGGGCAGCCTGCCCCAGTAAAAAAACACTCAAAGCGTTGAGAATTTTGTGCCTACTCAAGGGCACTGGCACCACAACACCCAGCTCCAAGACCAAGGCCATCAGCAAATCGTCTGGCCCCATATCGGGGTTGGGTATGTAGGCCGTCACGCACTCTCCCTGCAGGGTTTTAAGCAACTGTCGGCACAGCACCGTCTTCCCGCAACCGACCTCCCCCACAATTTTTAAAAAACCCTCACCACTGCGCAGGGCCACCAAGAGCATATTAAATGCGGCCTGCGCCCCCTCATGCGGGTAGAAATAGGCGCTATCCGGCGTGATCGAAAACGGCACCTCACGCAAGGCAAAGTGTTGTGCATACATTACTTCACCTGTGCTTTCATGCGACTGTCATCCACCGACCCGTCCAGGCGAATGACCCTGGCGCGCGTCACCTCCATGTCGTCCAGCGCAGCGCGGGAGCGCCGCGTTTGGGCCTCCCAATCTTGCGCCGATCGAATCACCGTGGGTTTGATCAGCACGACCACTTCTTTTTTACGACCTGTCTTGGCACGGTTGCCGAAAAATGTGCCAAAAAAAGCACTGTCACTGCTGCCCGGCAAGCCAGACGAGCGGCTATTGGACTCAATTTGCATCAAGCCGCCAATAGCCACAATGTGGCCATCCTGTATGCGCACCAGCGTATCTGACTCATTGATGCTGCTCGACGCCATGGGCTGAGATCCGTACGAACCAAAGGACTTGGACTTCTCTGTCACCGTCGTCACAGAGGGGTGTATGTGCAGCATGATGTTCGTCCCATCATCGATCTGGGGCGTCACATCCAGGGCAATCCCGGAAAAGAAAGGCGTCAATACCGGGGTGGGCTGCGCAGGTAGCGTGGCACTGCCTACCGTGGCGGCCACGGTACTTTGCACGGCTGGCGTGAAGTTGGTGACGAAAAAGTCTTCAGACCCCACCTTCAACACCGCCTTTTGGTTGTTGAGTGTTGCAATGCGCGGACTGGAAAGAATCTGAATATCACCCTGTGTTTCCAAAAAGCCCAGTACCGCCTGAAACCCTTCGGTGGCCAGGGCCAAGCCAAACAATCCAGCACCCGCAGACGGCAACGCAAGAGTGTCCGCCAACAAGGCGGTGCCCTCGGAAAAACCGGGCAAGTTGGGCTGAACACCCCTAACCAGCGTGTTGGATGATGTGAGTGCCGACGTCCCGCCCCCAATCGACCCGATAGCGCCTGTTGACCCACCGCGGTTTCTCAGGGCAGACCAGTCGATCCCGCTCTGGAAACCATCGCGCAGTTCGACCTCTACAATTTTTGCCTCCAGCATGACTTGGCGCTCAACGGCTATTTGGGCCGCTTTAAGAAATCGGTCAACTTGCCGCAACTCCTCGGGCATGGCGCGCACGGCCATGATGCCGGCCTGCGGACTCGTCACCACACTGCGCCCAGCCCCGCTGCCCACCATACTTTGCACGGCGCTTGCCAACTCGGCCCAGAAATCGGTTTTTGAGGTGGTCGAGACCCGGCTGCCCTCCCCTTGCTGAGCGCTGCTGGAAGTTGAGGACCCAGTGGTTGCAGCGCTGCCCGAGCCTGATTGCAGCCCGGCCCCTGGCGAAACCCGCAACTCGCTATTGCCTACACGCTGGGAATGCGGATAGTTGATGGTAAAAATTCGTGTCTGCAGGGTGGGCGCATAGACGGTAATGCGTCGGCCATCTATTTTGAAATCATAGCCGTACACATCGCGAATCGACTCCAACGCCTCAGGCACGGTCACACCCCGCAAGGTGACCGACAAGGTACCGGCCACATCCGGATGCATCAGCATGCTGTAGCGCGTATCAGCCACGATGGCTAAAAAAACCTCTCGTGCATTCGCATTGTTGAGCAGCAAATCAAGCTTCGGCTCTGGCGCTGTGGGCACCGCAGGCGGCGCCGGTTCAGCCAAGGATTCACTGACGCGTGCAGGCACAGCCAAGGGCCTGGGCGCCGCGACTACCGGCACCTCGGCTCGAATGGCCGCCCCCACTTCGGGTGTTCGCAGCGGCCGGTCCGAGGCGCACCCCGCAAAGACGACAGCACCCAGCAACACACCAAAGCGCCAAGCTTGGTCTGCACGACCTGGCACCGAGAGCAGATGGTGGGGCTTGTTTTGATTAAAAACGATCATGGGAAATAGGTCCTGATTCAAGGTGTTGAACGCGAAAGTTGAAGACTGGCGCTCGCGCCCGCCTGCGGAATGGGCTGTCGGGTAATGCCCGCAAAGAGCGCTCGCTTGGTCAGGACGCCGCCTTGACGCAGCCAGACTTCGGTCTCGG
>CAIMHL010000640.1 GCA_903840825.1 uncultured beta proteobacterium | reverse complement strand
TGATGAAATAGCTGCCTAAGCAAGTCCAGTAAGGCTTAGACAGTGTTTTATTATTAATTTACGGATAAAGCCATTTATCCGTACTGAAGCTCAGTGCGCTGCCACGGACACCCAAGGATTCACTTGTACCAAGCCTTCAATGGATTGAAAGTCTTTGGCATTGCGGGTTACCAGCGTCAGGCCGTTGGCCAGCGAAATGGCGGCAATTTGGGCATCCTCAGTAGAAATTGGCATCCCAAGCCGGGTTCGTGCGGCCACGATTAAGGCGTAGTTTTTGGCTGCGGCGGCGTCAAATACCAGGCAACTCCCGTCAAAGTCCTGCTCAAACATGGCCTCAGCGGCCAGCGCCAGGGCGGTGCGGCGCTTGCCACTGGGCAAGAGCGCAATGCCGGTAAGTATTTCTGCCTGTGTGACGGTACTCGTGCGCAAGGTCGATGTAGTATTTTTTGAAAACCAGTCAAGAACACCTGCATCAACGGTGTCGCGCATCAACTCTGACAGCACGTTGGTATCAAGCAAAAAACCGGCGCTCATGGGGCGTCAAACGCTGGCGGGTTTCTGGCCATCTGGCGTACAGGGATGGGAAGCGATTCCCCCTGCAAACCGGCAAAGCGACGGCTGACCCGCTCGGCAAAACTGATGGCGGCCGCTTGATCAGGGGCCACGGCTTGCTGAAGAATTTGCCGCACCTCCTGCTCCATCGACCAACCGTGTTGAGCTGCCCGCACGCGCAAGCTGTTTTTAACGGCGTCATCGAGATTTCTAACGGTAATGCTGCTCATGAGCCTCTCCAAGTGATGGCAATGCAATCATTGTAGGCAAAAGTCAGGCTTGATGCTGCCTGAGTCACAATGGATTTCCTACCGCCCTCGACACGCCACAATAATCCATATGACCTCACTCCACACCTCATTGCCTGAGTCCCAAACCACCCAAGTGCTGGGCGCCTGCCCGCATGATTGCCCGGACACCTGCTCGATGCTGACCACCGTGGTGGACGGTGTGGCCACCAAGGTGCAGGGCAACCCGGCGCACCCGCACACCGATGGCGCCTTGTGTACCAAAGTATCGCGCTACACCGAGCGCACCTACCACCCTGAGCGGTTATTGCACCCTTTAAAAAGGGTAGGCCCCAAAGGCGCGGGGCAGTTTGAGCGGGTGAGTTGGGACGAAGCTTTGACGGACATTGCCGGGCGACTCAAAACTATCGCTAGCCGCAGCGGGGAGTCAGCCCAAGCCATCCTGCCCTACAGCTACGCCGGCACCATGGGCTTGATGCAGGGCGAGAGCATATCGGCGCGGTTTTTTCACCGCTTGGGCGCTTCCTTGCTGGACCGCACCATTTGCGCCTCGGCGGGCGCCGAGGGTTTGAACCAAACGCTGGGCGGCAAGGTGGGGATGCGGGTCGAGTTTTTTGCCGAGTCCAAGCTGATTTTGATTTGGGGCAGCAACTCGATTGTCAGCAACCTGCACTTTTGGCGCTACGCCCAAGTGGCCAAACGCAACGGCGCCAAGCTGATCTGTATCGACCCGCGCAAGAGCGAAACCGCCGATAAATGCCACGAGCACATCGCCCTGCTACCCGGCACCGACAGTGCGCTGGCGCTCGCCATGATGCACGAGCTGATCACCTACGACTGGCTGGACCACGACTACCTGGCGCAACACACGCTGGGCTGGGACTTGCTGCGGGAGAGGGCCTTGCAATGGACGCCTGAGCGTGCGGCGCAAGTGTGCGGCATCAGCCCAGAGCAAATCCGCGCCTTGGCGCGCGACTACGGCGCCTGTGTGGCCACGCAAGCACCCACCGCTATTCGCATGAACTACGGTTTGCAGCGCGTACGCGGCGGCGGCAACGCGGTGCGCCTGATTGCCTCACTGCCCGCGCTCGTTGGCGCTTGGCGCCACCGGGCGGGGGGCGTTCTGCTGTCTAGCTCAAGCCAGTTCCCCGTCGACCGCGCCGCGCTTGAACGCCCCGACCTGAAAGGCCCCAAAACACCGCGCACCATCAATATGAGCACGATTGGCGACGACTTGTTGCGTCCGGCAAGCGCTGAGTTTGGCCCGGCCATTGAGGCCCTTGTTGTTTACAACAGCAACCCCTTGGCCGTGGCCCCCGAGTCGGCCAAAGTAGCCCAAGGCTTTGCGCGCGAAGACCTCTTTACCGTGGTGCTGGAACATTTCCAGACCGACACCGCCGACTACGCCGACTACCTGTTGCCCGCCACCACCCAACTGGAGCACTGGGACGTGCACATGAGCTACGGCCACACCGACGCCCTGCTCAACCGCCCCGCTATTGCCCCGCTGGGCGAGGCCAAGCCCAACACGCAGATATTCAGGGAACTGGCGCAGCACATGGGCTTCACCGACCCCTGTTTTACCGACACCGACGAGGCGCTGTGCCGCATGGCCTATGGCCAAGCGATTGATTTTGAGGTCTTGCTCAAAGCTGGTTTTGCCACCGTACCCACGGCGGAGGCCCCCTTTGCCCAAGGCCACTTTCCCACCCCGTCGGGCAAATGCGAGTTTTACAGTGCGCGCCTGGCAGCCCTTGGGCTGGACGGCTTGCCCGACCATGTACCCAACTACGAGGCCGCCAACACCTCGGCCAGCTACCCACTGGCCATGATCTCGCCACCGGCCCGCAATTTTTTGAACTCCAGCTTCGTGAATGTCAAAAGCTTGCGTGACATGGAGGGCGAGCCAATGGTGGAAATTCACCCCGATGACGCGGCCATCCGGCAGGTCAAAGACGGGGCGATGGTTCGTGTTTTCAATGACCGCGGCAGCTACCAATGCAAAGCGCAGATCAGCACCCGCGCCCAAGTGGGCATGGTCGTGGGCTTGGGGGTTTGGTGGCGCAAGCTTGGCAGCGATGGCACGAATGTGAATGAACTCACTTCGCAGCGTCTCACCGACATGGGCCGCGCGCCTGTGTTTTACGACTGCGCGGTTCAGGTCGAAACTTTGGCGGCTTAACGCGCCGCGACTGCCGCCAAACGCTGGGCGGCAATTTCGCGCAAGCCGTCAAAAATCAAGCTGTCGATCAGCTCACACTGCACCGACATGCTGGGCGCCATCTTCCAACCCGCACCACCGGTCATGTAGCACAGCGGTTCGGCATGGCAGTGCGCTCGCACATGTTGCACCATGCGTTCAACCGCGCCGGCAATGGCATAGGTGCCACCACTGGTGAGCGCATCGCTGGTGTTGGTGGGAAAGGCACGAACTTCACC
>CAIMHL010000639.1 GCA_903840825.1 uncultured beta proteobacterium | reverse complement strand
TTGCGTGATAAAACCTGCCGCGATGTGCGTCAAACTGCGCTGATTGCGCTCAACGACGTGATCAAGCTTGAGGATCAAATCGTTCTTCTGTCGCAACATGAACTCGCCACCACCAAAGCGCGTGAGGCCTACCGGCAGCAGTTTGATATTGGACAACGCTCTTTGCTCGACCTGCTGGACACGGAAAACGAGCTATTCCAATCACGGCGGTCCCTGGCCAATGCGAAAGAGGACTACCAACTGGCCAAGGCACGGGTGCTGGCAATCAATGGGTCTTTGCTGCCAAGCCTGCAACTGCGCCCTATTCAGAACGATGTCCTGCCCTTGGCAGCAGGTACAGAAGCCAACGACGACGAACTATTGTGCGATACCGCCCTACCCGCACCGATCATTTTGGATAAAGTTGCTTTGCCTTTGGTCCGTGCACCGCTGATCACGGCCGCACCACCGGTCGCACCACCGGTCACCCCGCCTCCAGCGCCTGAAAAATCCACCTGCGAAAGCATCTCACCCACAGTTGAAAAGTGGATTGCAGCATGGAACAAGAAGGACCTCAATGACTATTTTTCCTCCTACAGCGATGCGTTTGTGCCAGCCCAAAACTTAAAGCGTGCCCAATGGGAAACCTTAAGGAAAAAGCGCGTTAGCAAGCAAGGCAACATCTCCGTCGTGGCAAAGAACATCACGCCAACCCAATGCGATTCCAAAACCTCGCAAGTCAGCTTCACACAGGAATATGGCTCTGAGGATCACCGCGATTCCACTGAAAAAACGCTGTCTATGGAATATGTAAACGGGCAATGGAAGATTCTTAGCGAAACGGTCACCAACGGCCGCACCTTCTAGCAGGCTGCGCAAGTACCGGCGTTGTTGCATGGATACCAATATAGAACCAACTTCAGGCGCAGGGAATGCACCCGTGGCGCGTGCAGCGCCGGATGATTTGTTGTCTTGCCTTCTAATCGTAGCGCGCGCTCATGGCGAGGTGGCCACGCGTGACGGACTGATGGCAGGTCTTCCGGCCGAACATGCTCGCCTAACCCCTAGCCTTTTCTCGCGCGCCGCGCGCCGCGCCCAACTCAGCAGCCAGTTGGTGTGCCGCCCACTGGCGCAACTCAATGAGGCCCTGTTGCCCGCCATTGTGTTGCTGCAGGGAGAGCGGGCCTGTGTGCTGCTCGGCTTCAACGCTGACCGCAGCGAAGCGCGCGTCATCTACCCGGAGCTGGAGGAGGCCCCTGTTGAGGTTTCTCTCGCCAAACTAACAGACGACTATTTGGGCAGCGCCATCTATGCGCGACCCAATCAGCGCTTTGATGCTCGCACCCCCGTGGTCAGAATCGGACGGCACGACCACTGGTTTTGGGGTGTGATCGCCGAGAGCCGCCTGTTGTACCGCGATGTGTTGCTGGCCGCTTTGCTAGCCAACCTGTTTGCGCTCGGTATGCCTTTGTTCACCATGAACGTGTACGACCGTGTGGTGCCCAATCAGGCGTTTGACACCTTGTGGGTGCTGGCGCTGGGCTTGTCGATCATGCTGGTAAGCGACTTGATTTTGCGCACCATGCGCGGGCGCTTTGTGGATCTAGCCAGCAGCCGCGCCGACGTCAAGTTGTCGGCCTTCATCATGGAGCGCGTGCTGGGTGCCCGCATGGAGCAGCGCCCGGCATCGGCTGGCTCCTTTGCGTCCAACCTGCGCGCCTTTGAGTCGGTGCGTGACTTTATAGGCTCCGCCACCGTGGTGGCCTTCATTGACCTGCCGTTTGCGCTGATCTTCCTCATTGCGATTGGTTGGATTTCTTGGTTAATGCTGATCCCGCTGTGTGTGGGTGCGCTCATCATGCTGCTCTATTCCCTAGCGGTGCAGGGCCGGATGCATGAGCTGGCCGAAACCACCTACCGCGCCAATGCGCAGCGCAACGCCACGCTCATCGAAGGGCTGGTTGGGTTTGAAACCATCAAGACACTGGCGGCAGAGGCTTCAATCCAGCGCAAATGGGAACAGGGCGCGGCCCTGCTAGCGCGGGTCGGGGCACAACTGCGCCTGCTCTCCAGCACAGCGAGCAACACGTCGGCTTTTGTTCAGCAAGTCGTGAACCTGTCCATTGTCATCATGGGCGTATATCTTATTTCTGAGCGCGAGCTTGGCATGGGCGGGCTGATTGCTTGCACCATGCTCGCCTCACGCGCCATGGCGCCGATAGGACAAGTGGCGGGTCTGCTGGTGCAATACCACACGGCAGCCACGGCGCTGACGTCACTCAATGAAATGATGGCGCGCGAGGTCGAGCGCCCCGAAGACAGCAACTTCATCAGCCGCAGCCGCCTCAAAGGCGCGATCGACTTTCGCGATGTCAGCTTCAGCTACCCGGGCCAAAGCACACCCTCTGTACGCAACCTGTCCTTCAGCATCAAGGCCGGCGAAAAAGTGGCCATTTTGGGGCGCATTGGCACGGGCAAGACCACGCTCGAAAAACTCATTCTTGGTCTGTATCAGCCAACGCAAGGGGCAGTTCTTGTGGACGGCATTGACCTCCGCCAGCTCGACCCGGCCGAACTTCGGCGCCAGATTGGCTACGTGCAGCAAGACGTGATGCTGTTCTATGGCAGCCTGCGTGACAACATCACCATGGGTGCTCCTTTGGCCGATGATGCCGCCATCGTCAAAGCGGCTGAACTCGGCGGCATCCTCAATCTGGTGAACCAGCACCCGCAAGGCTTTGACCTGCTGGTGGGTGAGCGCGGTGAATCCTTGTCGGGCGGGCAACGCCAGGGAGTCGCCATCGCCCGCGCGGTCATCAATGATCCGCCCATTTTGCTGCTTGATGAGCCGACCTCGTCCATGGACTCATCCAGTGAAGAGGACATCAAACGCCGTCTGACTGAGTATGCGCAGGGTAAAACGATGGTGTTAATCAGCCACCGTACCTCGCTGCTGGACTTGGTCGATCGCATCATCGTCATGGACGGTGGGCGCATCATGGCCGACGGTCCCAAAGAACAAGTCATGACTGCACTGCGCCAAGGGCGCATTGGAAAGGCCGCCTGATGGTCTGGTTTAGCAAAAAATCTTTTGACCGCACCAGTGCCCTGCTTGAACGCAGCGATCGTTTCAGCACGACCATGTTCGGCTCACTTGTAAAACGTCTAACGCCGGTCGAGGCGCAAGATCGGTTCGACTGGGCTGGCGACGCCGACTGGGCCCGCCTGCAGCAAGAGCCCTTGCGCGCCAGAAGCCTGCTGCGGGTGGCCGCTAGCGCCTTGCTGCTGCTGCTGATCTGGGCCAGCTTCGCCAAAATCGATGAAGTCACTCATGGCGAGGCGCGCGTGGTGCCAACCAGCCAGGTGCAGATCATCCAGACGGTCGATGGCGGTGTGGTCGAGGCCTTGCTGGTGCGCGAAGGCCAGGTGGTGGAAGCGGGCGAACTGTTGCTGCGCGTGGACCCCACCCGCTTCGTCTCCAACATGCAAGAGAGCCGCGTCGGCCAACTGGCGTTGCAGGCCAAGGCACTGCGGCTGGAGGCACTAACGCGCGGAACCGCGTTCACCCCGTCGCCCGAGTTGCGGCGCGATGCGCCTGATGTGGTGGCACAGGAAATGAGCCTCTATGAGTCGCGCCGGGCCGAGATCCGCGCCCAGGTTTCCATCTCGCAAAACCAGTTGGCGCAGCGCCAGCAGGAGCTTAACGAAGTGCGGGCCCGTCGCGAACAAGCCGAGCGAAGCATGGAACTCATGACCAAAGAGGTCAACGCCACGCGTCCCTTGGTCGCCACTGGCGCGGTGTCTGAAGTTGAAGTGTTGCGACTGGAGCGCGAAGCAGCCCGCCTGCGCGGTGACCGAGAGCAAGCCACGGCACAGATCGCGCGTGTGCAGTCGTCCATTCTGGAAGCCTCGCGCAAGATCGAAGAAGTTCAGCTCAGCAGCCGTAACCTGATGAGCGCCGAACTGTCAGAGACCATGAGCAAGCTCGCCACGCTATCCCAAGGCGGTCGGGCGCTGGAAGACAAAGTTAAACACACAGACATCAAATCTCCGGTGCGCGGCACCATCAAGCGACTGCTGGTCAACACCGTGGGCGCAGTGGTGCAGCCTGGCAAAGAAGTGGTTGAAGTGGTGCCGCTGGATGACACGCTAATTCTGGAGGTTCAAATCCCTCCGAAAGACATTGGTTTTCTGCGCCCAAGTCAAGAAGCAATGGTCAAATTCACCGCCTACGATTTCTCCGTTTATGGCGGTCTGATGGCCGAGGTGATCAACATCGGCG
Organism: uncultured beta proteobacterium; assembly: GCA_903840825.1. Classification (GTDB taxonomy): domain Bacteria; phylum Pseudomonadota; class Gammaproteobacteria; order Burkholderiales; family Burkholderiaceae_C; genus Rhodoferax. The sequence goes on along the minus strand of CAIMHL010000639.1, from coordinate 1,659 downwards.
CTGACTCAGTGCTGGATGAAAAAGGCAATGCGTTCTTTCGCATACGAGTGCGCACGCACAAACCCAGCCTAGGTCCTAATCTGCCAATCATCCCCGGCATGGTGGCGCAGGTGGACATCCTCACTGGCAAAAAAACGGTGCTGTCCTACTTGCTAAAACCCGTTCTGCGCGCCAAATCCAACGCATTAACTGAACGATGACCACTCAACACTTTTTCCTCACCAGTGCAACAGCGGGCATACCAGATCGCTGGCGCCAGGCTTTTCAAGCGGGTCAGGGGCACAATGTGGAAGCCTTGCTGTTGAGCTTGCGCGAACAGTCGCCGGCGCAGTGCATGGTCTGGCTGAGCAGCGAAGATGCGCAATGGCCTGAATATCTAGTTCGGATTTTGCACACTGAACCGGGCGCCAGAATTGTGCTGCTCTCTAGCATGCCAGATCCTCTTGAAGGCTTGAGTGCGCTCAATCAAGGGGTGAGCGGTTACACCCATTCCTACGGTGTGCCGGCACTGCTGCAAGAGGTAGCACAGGCGGTCGAGCATGGTGGCCTTTGGGTAGGGCGAGAACTTCTGCAGCGGCTAGTTGGCGCAAGCTACGCCGCCCTGGCCGAACGAGCGAAATCGGCTAGGAATAAAGCACTGATCGACGCCAAAACTGAACTTTCCGCCATAGAAGTAGCAACACCCGCCACCAATGTCTGGGCACTACTTTCCGCGCGTGAGGCGCAAGTAGCTCATGCCGTGGCCTTGGGTCGCTCCAACCGAGAAGTTGCCGATCTATTGTTTATTTCAGAGCGCACCGTTAAAGCCCATCTGAGCGCTGTATTTGAAAAGATCGGTGTGCGCGATCGACTGCAACTGGTGCTGCGCCTAGCGGCCTCGGCCGACCTGGAATTGGCCTCTACTGGTGCGTCATTGGCATAAATATCCCCACTCTAAAGTGCTGATGGCCAATCGCTGTCGCACTTAAATTTGTACCTAAGTCCAATAGGCAAAACGTCGGCAATTCACTATCCTTCGTTTCACTAATTAATGTCAATGCCCTGAGCGCATTTTCTCAATCCCCATCGTATTAGCCGGAGATCATCATGGCCCAAATTGCTACCGTCACTTCTATCACAGGATCCGGCACCGTTTTTGCTGTTAATGCCCAGGGCGTCAGCCGTGCTGTCCAGATCGGCGACGTTCTGCAAAATGACGAAACTGTACGAACCTCAGGCAATGCCAGAGTTGAACTTTTAATGCAAGACGGTAGTGTGCTCAACGTCGCACCTGCGCAAAGCGTCCGGCTTGACAACAACGTGACCGAGTCCGAGCAGCGACCCACCGCCCAAGACAGCGCAGTGGCAACGCCGGCCACCGCCCAAGCCATCATTGATACGTTGAGGCGGGGCACTAACCAAAACCAAATAATTGAACCCGCTGCCCAAAACAGCGCAGTAACGACGCCGGCTGCCGCACCGACCATCATCGATACATTGACGCGGGGCACAAACCTGAGCCAAGTAATTGAACCTACTGCGGCCGCTCCGTCTGCTGGCAGCAGTGCAAACAACGGCAGCAACTTTGTGCAGTTGCTACGCATCGCCGAGGGAGTAACTTTAATCAACGCATCAACCGCTTACGTTCCGCCTAATACGGTGCTGGCATCGTCGCCATCC
>CAIMHL010000638.1 GCA_903840825.1 uncultured beta proteobacterium | reverse complement strand
GCGGGCGATTATTTGTCAGCCGCGCCGCCCGGCGCGCCTTGTGCGGCCGCTGCGGTGGGGTTGTGCCCGCAACACAATTTGTGCATCGTGAGCGCGCAAGTGCTCAGCATAGATTGGCTGGCTTTGGCCAAAGAGGGGCACCAGCGGGCGCGCGTGAGTGCCGACAGCGTGGACTGGTGCGTGCCATGACTGAGAACACCAAGCCCGCTGCGCCAGCCCCAGCCTGCGACGGGCTGACAGTACTATTTGACGGCTCTTGCCCGCTGTGCCGCCGCGAGGTCGGGGTTTACCAGTCGTTAAAACCCTTGACGCCAGTGGCGTGGCAAGACGTGAGCCAAGCCACCCAAGGCTTGACGCCCGAGCTGCAAGCGCGCTACATGGCGCGTTTTCATGTACAAAAAGAGTCCGGTGAGTTGCTCAGTGGCGCAGCCGCCTTTGTGGCGCTTTGGCAGGCCATGCCGGGCTGGCGCTGGCTGGGGCGCTTGGGCGCTCTGCCGGGCATGACGGCTGTGCTGGAGGTTTTTTACAAAGGCTTTTTGCGCATTCGCCCCCGCATTCAGCGTCTGGTGCGGGTGCTGGACGGTGCCTCGCCGCCCAAACCTTAGTGATTCGCGTGTCAGCGCCGCAAGCTCCCAATCGGGCTCAATGTGCCCCCCTCATCCGTCTGCGCATCGCAGTCATCCCACAACGGTGGCCCGCGCGCTGAGGAAAATAACGACCTCATCAAATCGTTGCAGTCACCATAGCCGATCTTTCAGTGACCTAAGCTTAATGCGATAGAACCTTACTGCGCCATACCTGGCAACTTGATCGACAAGGATGTGCAAGTGCAGGCGCGTGCTTACAGCGATATCGAGCCATATAAAAATTCACTCATCCTCAAACGATGTGAGAGAGGAGCGAACAACTGCGCAAGTTTTTACCGATCACCTTTTCAAGAAAATTTGCGGTCGCACTTTGAGTCTGCTCTAAATTCAGCAAGGTATGCGGCGCACCCGGTATCAAGACAACGGTTGTTTTTGTGTGATCTTTAAATGTATCTGCACAATGACCTTTTGCCTCAGGATTACCAAGCCACTCATTGCAAGGGGAAAAATACATGTCAGTTGAACTCATAACGTTCAAGACGTGCTGATCAGGCGATGCGTATGTCCCATGCTCTTCTACGTAATAGTTGTTTTCACAACTCCAAGAATAAATAATTTTGGCAATGAAGTCATCTCCACGATACCTTGCAACTGCAGGCCCTCCCTCACTTGTACCCGCCAATATCAACCGGTCATGATCTGCCCATGATGCTGAGTCTATTGCCTTTAATGCAAGACTGATTTCTGAAGTGCGAAGGGCATGCACTTTTTCATATTCCACTTTAGCAGCTGGGGATGTGTAAGTAACACGATCTGTCAGCGCAAAGGAGTCTGGTGCGAAGCTGGCGATCTCCATGGATGCCAGCCACGTTTGCCACTCTGTAATAGCTGTCAAAGCAAGTCCACTAGAGCCATGCAAAAAAATGACGACCGGTACTTTTATGCCGCTGACGACGGGGGCATTTGCAAACGCTCCGCAGTACAAACTGCCCCCTGTAACTTTTGCCGGCAATACCAACGAACCACCGTGCACCACAGCTATTGCAGAAAGATGTGTATGTTTCACGGATAGAGTATTAGAAGCAAAAGCGCAACTGGTTTTTCTGGCTCTGTACCGCGCTCATCACCATCGTCACCAGAAACGGGTACGATTTTGTTGCCACAAACTCGGCCCCGCTGCCAGCAGCGTGCGATAGCGTGCCAAAACCAAGGCCGACAAATACAAGCGCATTCAGAAGTGGACGAATGGTGCGAAACAAAGCGGCACGCAGCATATTGAATCCTATGAAGTTACAGTTGGTTAAGATGACACGCACTTGCGTGCCCGGATGAAAGCGTAGTCAGTGCAGGCGCTTGTATTTTGCATACAGCCATCGCCTGCGGGCATCGCGGATGAAAATGGCAACCTGTTGGTGGGTTTAACGGGCTTGGTATTTCACCTTGCACCGCTGCAAACTGTTTTTTCTTGACTTCAAGCGTTGGTGCTTCTGCCAGCAGTGCGCGTGTATAAGGATGGTTGGGACGTGCAAAAACCTCGGCAGCTGGCCCTGTTTCAACAATCCTGCCCAGATACATGACGACCAATCTGTCTGCCAAATGACGGACTACGCCAAGATCATGGCTGATAAAAAGATAAGTCAACTTTAAATCGTCACGCAACTTCATAAAGAGGTTGATAACCTGCGCCTGAATTGAGACATCCAGGGCGGCGACAGCTTCATCGCATACCAAAAACTGAGGCTGTACGGCCAAGGCGCGGGCGATATCGATACGGGCACGTTGTCCCCCAGAAAACTGGTGGGGAAATCTGCGCATATACACCGCATCCAGGCCAACCTTGCCCATCAGCTCAGCCACATAGTCGGCCTGGCTTTTGGCCGCAATAAATCCGTGTGCAACAGGGGCCTCGCCAATAATTTCCTGCACACGCATTCGCGGATTCAAGCTGGCATAAGGATCCTGAAAAATCATCTGTATTGCCAACATGCGTTTGCGGTAATCGCCGCGCGAAAGACTGGCTTCCAGGGTTTTAGTGTCGGTTCCCTGCCAAAAACGGCTGCCAGTAGTTGGGGGATGCAAGCCCGCAGCGACTCGACCCAAAGTTGATTTGCCGCAACCAGACTCACCCACCAGGCCCACAACCTCGCCTTCAGAAACATAAAGGTTAACGTCATGTACGGCATAAACCGTTTTTTCGACCGCTTTGGCACCCAGAACATTTGCAATTTTGGCAGCCACATCCAGCGGTGTGGTGAATCGCTTCGACACATTTTTGAGCTCTAAGATGGGTTGGCTTTGCATATCATGCGACTTCCTGTGACGGCAGGGTACTTTCAGGAAGTACCGTGTGGATGGGGTTAAAGCAGGCTGCAAGACCGTTATTCAAACGGCGAAGCTCAGGTAAATTGGTGCAAGCCGATGTCGCATAGTCGCATCTTGGACGGAACGCGCAACCCACCGGCAGATTGGCAAGCGTCGGCGCCATTCCCCGTATTTGACGCAATGGCTTACCGGGTTGGTTGGCAGCGGGCACAGAATTCATCAGCCCTCGCGTGTACGGGTGACGGGGGGAACCCAAAACGTCTTGCACACTGCCTTGCTCAATGATTCGGCCTGCGTACATGACAGACACTGTGTCAGCAATACCCGCAACGACTGAAAGATCATGGGTAATCCAGATCAGTGCAGTTCCGCTTTCACGGCACAAGGTTTGCATTTCTGCCAGAATTTGACCTTGTATAGTGACATCTAGCGCGGTTGTCGGCTCATCGGCAATGATCAGTGCCGGATCATTTAACAATGCGATTGCAATCGCTACACGCTGGCGCATTCCACCTGAAAACTGGTGCGGATAGGATTCGAGCCGTTCATCAGGCGCCGAAATACCTACCCTAGAGAGTGCTTGCCTTGAAATGTCACGCGCTCGGCTTTTACTGACCGACTGATGCGCCAACACGGCTTCAATCATCTGTGTGTCAATTCGCAGAACCGGATTTAAAGTCATCATGGGGTCTTGAAAAATCATGGCCACACGACCACCGCGCAGTGATCGCATCTCCCGTGCGCCCAGTGTTCTCAAATCGACAGTGCCGTCCACAGATGATAAAAGCAGTTGGCCATTGACTACTTTTCCGGGGCTGTCGACCAGACCCATCAGCGAATAGCCAGTGATTGACTTGCCGCAACCGGATTCACCGACAAGCCCCATCACCTCACCCTTGTTGATGGAAAACGAAATGTCATTCACCGCCGTAACGATGCCCGACTTGGTGTGAAATTGTGTCGTGAGGTTTTTAACCTCTAAAGCGGGTTTACTCATGACGTTACTGCTTCTGGAGTTTAGGATTGAGTACGTCGCGTAGCTGATCCGCGACCAGATTGATTACCATCACTGTTGTTAGAAGTACCAAACCCGGATAAACACTGATCCAATACTTTCCAGACAATAAAAATTGCTGGCCATTAGCAATCAGCATTCCCAAAGATGGTTCAGTCACTGGCACGCCCAAACCTAGAAAAGACAGCGTGGCTTCCAGCGCAATAGCACTGGCAACCTGCAATGCAGCTACCACGATGAGTGGCGGCAAACAATTAGGCAACAAATGTTTGAAAACCATCCGCGTCGGTGACAGTCCCAGTCCACGCGCGGCTTCCATATATTCTTTGCGTCGCTCGACAATTGCAACCGACCGCGTGGTGCGCGCGTAGTAGGCCCATTGCACCGCCACCAATGCAATGACGATATTCCCCAGTCCGGGCTTTAATACGGCAATCAGGATCAAGGCCACCAGAATCGCAGGAAATGAAAGCTGGATGTCCACCAGTCGCATCAGAAAGCTTTCGACTTTTCCGCCCGCAAAACCCGCCACCATGCCGACTGTCATGCCAATGATCAAGGCAAACAATGTGGCGGAAATACCGATGCCAATGGAAATTCGCAAGCCATAGATCATGGCCGACAACATGTCGCGCCCTTGTTCGTCGGTTCCAAACACATAACGCTGTGTGCCATCAGCGCTCAAGCTCCCAGGGGGCATCCGCGCATCAAAAATATTCAGGGCGGCCAAGTCATAAGGGTTTTGTGGCGCAATCCAAGGTGCAATGATTGCCACGATGATCAGAAAAAACAGCATCACCGCTGCGACAACCGCAACTTTTGAGCTCGCATATTGATTCAAGAATCTTCCAAAGGGCGTATCCCCGAAAGCGACGACTTCCTCGGCTAGTGTTGCGGCCTGCAAGGTGTTTTTAGGATGTTGCATAGTGACTCTCAAGCGGCTTGACTGATACGAATCCGTGGATCCAGAACCGAGTAAAGAATATCGACAAACAAGTTGATAAACGTGAACATGGTGACCACAATCAACAGGTAAGCCACAATAACTGGGCGGTCTAGCAAGTTGATTGAGTCAATGATCAATTTGCCCATACCCGGCCATGAAAAAATAGTTTCTGTGACAACAGCAAAAGCAATCAGTCCGCCAAACTCCATGCCTACGACGGTGACGATTGGAATCAGAATGTTTTTCAGCACATGCACGCCAATGACCCTCTGTGGCGACAAACCTTTGGCACGGGCAAACTTGACGTAGTCTTGTGTGAGCGCCTCGCGCGCACCTGTTCGCGTCAAACGCACAATCAGTGCAAGCTTGAAGAGGGCAAGATTTAGCGCCGGCAGCAAAAGGTAACGCCACCCTTCCACGGAAAATATGGACAGCTGCAAACCCAATACATCCTGGGTTGGTCCGCGTCCACCTGATGGCAATATGCCCCAGTGAACAGCAAAGAGCATGATCAGCATCAACCCCACCCAAAAGGTAGGCAATGAAAATCCCAAGATAGAGCCGGTCATGATGGCACGACCCGAGTAGGATTCAGGGTGAAGACCCGCCCAAAGCCCGAGTGGTATGCCCAGCAATATGGCAATAAACATGGCTGCAAAGGCCAGCTCGAGTGTTGCCGGCATCCGCTCTAGTATCAATTTGACAGCGGGCGTCGCATGAACAAACGAATTGCCCAGATCGCCCTTCACTGCGCCCTTTAAAAACTGCAAATATTGAACATAAACCGGCTTGTCCAATCCGAGCGCGGCGGTCACCCGCGCGATTTCGGCTTGATCTGCTTGTGGATTAATCAGTACCTCCACCGGATTTCCAACCATGTAAACGCCACCGAAAACCAGCAGCGACATGACAAGAAGAACCAGCCCACTCTCCATTAATCGGCGAATAACGAAAGCTAGCATGGGAGTTAAACCTTTAGAAAACAGTGATCCGCATTGAATTAAAAATGACAGCAGTACGTGACGCGCAATGGTCTCGATGCAGTCAGTTTTCAATCACATCAGCGAATATCCATGGCGGTGGTGTATTGGTCGATTCGGGCTTGAAATTTGACATTCTTTTTCATGGCCCATGTACCGAATTCAAAATACAGCGGAACAATTGCTGTGTCCTTCACGGCCATGTCCACTGCTTTGGCCGTCAATTCAGCGCGTTTCGGCAATTCAAATGCATCGCCAGCCTCTTCAATCGCACTGTCAACGGCAGGATTTGAATAGCGGCCACGGTTTGCGTATCCCGTCCCCTTGTCTTTGTCAAAGGTCATGATCAAAGCCTTGAGCACCATCACGGACTCCTGTACATCCGCGCCACCCCAGCCTACCAGCATCAGACTGAAGTCAAGACGTGAAGCCCGGGTGAAGTAAACCGACGCTGGCATGGCTTCAACTTTTGTAATGATGCCGATTTTTGTCAGTAGCTGGGCAATGACTTGCGACACAGCCGCGTCGTTAACATACCGATTGTTAGGGCCGTGAAGCGTTATTTGAAAGCCCTGTGGGTAGCCAGCTTCGGCCAGCAGCTTTTTGGCAG
>CAIMHL010000637.1 GCA_903840825.1 uncultured beta proteobacterium | reverse complement strand
TGCTGAGCTATGCTGGCGCTAGCGGTGCAACCGTTGATGCCTTGCTGCTGCACGGGCTATCAGCGGGGCAGCGGCCCGTTGTAGGGCTGGTCGTTGCGGCCACCGGCAACGGAACTATTCACCATGATTTAGAGTTGGCCTTGACCAAAGCCGTTAAGGCGGGGGTCAGCGTGCTGGTGTCAACGCGCTGCCCGCAAGGCTGCGTTATTGCCCATCAAGCCAGCAGGTTCGAAGTAGCAACAAGACTCTCACCCGTAAAGGCAAGAATCGCCCTGATGCTGTCCTTGTTGGCTAGAAACGACTGGCCAGACTCAGTTTGACAAAGCGTCAAATGCGCGGTTTTTAATTTCTTCAACGCTCCCGGTGCCGCTAATGGCTCGGTACTTGGGGGCCAAAGCGGGCTCATTGGTGGCCCAGTTTGAGTAGTAATCCACGAGCGGGCGTGTTTGGGCACTGTAAACATCAAGCCGCTTTTTGACGGTTTCCTCGTGGTCGTCAGCGCGTTGGATGAGGGGCTCTCCTGTGATGTCATCCAACCCAGCTGCTTTGGGTGGGTTGAATTTCACATGGTAAGTGCGTCCAGATGCTGCATGTGAGCGTCGTCCGCTCATGCGCTCAATGATGGCATCAAAAGGCACATCAATCTCCAGTACATAGTCTAGTTTTACCCCGGCAGCTTTCATTGCATCGGCTTGGGGAATGGTGCGAGGAAAGCCGTCAAACAGAAAGCCACTTTGGCAGTCTGGTTGTGCAATGCGCTCTTTGACCAAATTGATGATCAGCTCATCACTGACCAAACCACCTGAATCCATGATTTTTTTGGCCTCTATGCCCAACGGTGATCCGGCTTTGACCGCAGCGCGCAACATGTCACCTGTGGAAATTTGAGGTACGCCATATTTCTGGCAGATAAAAGTGGCTTGTGTGCCTTTGCCAGCGCCGGGAGCGCCCAACAGGATGAGTCTCATGAGTGTCCTTGTAATTGTGGGTATCAGTTGAGGTTATCAAGGCTTGGTACAGGCCAATAACAACAGATTTAAGTCAAGAATAGCACGGGAGAGCTTCGATTTCGCTTACGACCCTGCTCATTTATGGCGTAAAAAGCCGCTTAACACGTTCCAGATCTTCTGGCGTGTCGACGCCTGGCCCCGGGGCATGTTCGGTCACATAGACCGCAATCCGGTAGCCATGCCACATGGCGCGAAGCTGCTCAAGGGCTTCAATGACTTCAAGTGGTGCTTGTGTCAGTTTGGGGAATTGACGCAAAAACCCCACGCGGTAGCCGTAGATACCAATGTGACGCAGTGGTGCAGGACTGGGCAGCTCGTGTGCACGGACTGGGTCACGCAGATGCGGTATTGGCGCGCGACTGAAATAAAGAGCACAGTTTTGTGCATCAAGGACCACCTTGACGACATTGGGGTTGACGAACTCAGTCCACTCCTCAATGGCATGCGCAGCCGTGCTCATCGACGCTTGGGGGTTTTGCAACAGCAGATTTGCCACCGCATGAACCAAGG
>CAIMHL010000636.1 GCA_903840825.1 uncultured beta proteobacterium | reverse complement strand
GTTCCCCCACTTGAAATGTCGGCAGAGAGCCTGAAAAACTTGCCGCCGCCCACTAAAACAACGCCGGCCAAGCCACTGCCGCCCTTGCCTTCAAGCTACCCGCCGCTTGAGCCCGTTGCCCGTTAATTTTTGACTTCTTAACTGACGAATTTCATGATGAATCGAATTGCTATTGCCGGCGCCAGTGGCCGTATGGGCCAAATGCTGATCGAGGCCGTCCGGGCCGCGCCAGACTGCGAATTGGCCGGTGCCCTGGACATGGCAGGCAGCCCCGGCATTGGCCAGGATGCCTCAGCGTTTTTGGGCCAACCTTGCGGTGTGTTGATCACGGCTGACCTGGCCTTGGGCCTTAAAAATGCCCAAACCCTGATCGACTTCACGCGCCCTGAAGGCACCTTGGCCCACTTGCGGGTTTGCCGCGAAATGGGCGTCAACCTGGTGATTGGTACCACCGGATTCTCTGACGCGCAAAAGGCAGAAATCGCTGCTGCCGCCCAAGACATCGCCATCGTCATGGCGCCCAACATGAGTGTGGGCGTTAATGTGACCCTCAAATTGCTGGAAATGGCGGCCAAAGCCCTGTCCACCGGCTACGACATCGAAATTATTGAAGCCCACCACCGCCACAAAGTGGACGCCCCTTCCGGCACCGCCTTGAAAATGGGCGAGGTCATTGCCGACGCCCTTGGGCGCGACCTGAAAGAGTGCGCGGTCTATGCCCGTGAAGGCGTGACCAGTGAGCGCGACCCGTCGAGCATCGGGTTTGCCACCATTCGGGGCGGTGATATTGTGGGCGACCACACCGTGCTGTTTGCGGGCACGGGGGAGCGCATAGAGATCAGCCACAAGTCCTCAAGCCGGGCCACCTACGCGCAGGGCAGCTTGCGAGCGACCCGTTTTCTGAGTACCCAAAAAACCGGCCTGTTCGACATGTTTGATGTTCTCCAACTGAGATGAGCGCAGCAGAGGCCTTTCTGCAGGGTGATACAGCCACTCAAACCGTGACCGTGGTGCTGCTCGCCATGTCAGTGGGGAGCTGGGTCATTATTTTGTGGAAAACCTGGTTGTTGCGACGGGCAGGCGGGGATGTTGCACGCTCAGTCGCGGCATTCTGGCAATCCGCCTCTGCACCCGAGGCGCTGGTCAAACTCAAGGCATTTGACCGAAACGCCCTGGTCACGCCCTTGCTAATGGCCACACAACTTGAAGCCAGCCAAACTTTGGCCAGCGCGGGCGGCCAGGCGCAGCAACTCACACGGGTGTTGCGTGATGCGCTGCAACAATCGCTGGCCCAACTTCAGCAAGGCCAAATTTTTCTGGCCACCGTGGGCTCAACGGCACCTTTTGTGGGTTTGCTGGGCACGGTGTGGGGTATTTACCATGCCCTGATCGGCATGACCGGTGCTGGCCAGGTCACGATTGACAAGATTTCAGGCCCGGTGGGCGAGGCGCTCATCATGACCGCAGCAGGTCTGGCAGTGGCTATTCCCGCCGTGCTGGCTTACAACGTGCTGGGGCGCACCATTGCCCGCCTGGAGGCCGTGCTGGAAGGTTTTGCCTTTGATTTGCGGGAGCTCATGCTGAGCCGCCCCCTTTGGCAGGCTTAGGTCAAGAGGCCCCTAAAAATGTCTTTTGGCCGTTTGGCAAGCCGCCCCAGTCCCCAGCCCATGAGCGACATCAACATGACGCCCCTGGTGGACGTGATGCTGGTTTTGCTGGTGATCTTCATGCTGGCAGCCCCCCTCTTGGCCAGTTCCATCAAGCTGGATTTGCCGCAAAGCGATGCCGCCAAGGCTGAACAATCGGCCCCCTTTGTCACGGTGGTAGTCGGCCCAGATGGCCAGATTTATTTCAATGACAAGGCCCTGGACCTGGCCCAATTGGCCCAACAGTTGGCCTTGAGCGCCCAAGCAAATCCCCTGACCGAGCTACAACTTCGGGCAGACTCGGCACTCCCCTATGGCCGGCTGATGGAGGTCATGGGCGTTGCCCAAAAAGTCAATCTGAACCGCATCGGTTTTGTGACCGACGAGACATCCGGTAACAAAACTCCCCCCAATCAGGCCGTCAGGTCCGGGGGCAAACCCTAAAATCAGGCGATAGCGACTCTCTGATCGCCTGAGAATGAATTCAAATGCAAGAAAAATACAACCATCTCGACGTCGAAAAAATAGCCCACCGCCAATGGACCGCGGTGGACGCCTACCGCGTGACTGAAAACGCCGTGGATGCCCAAGGCAACCCTAAAAAGAAGTTTTACGCCTGCTCCATGCTGCCCTACCCCAGCGGCAAGTTGCACATGGGCCATGTGCGCAACTACACCATCAACGACATGATGACGCGCCACCTGCGCATGAACAACTTCAACGTGCTGATGCCGATGGGATGGGATGCCTTTGGCCTGCCCGCTGAAAACGCCGCCCTCAAAAACGGCGTACCCCCAGCGCAATGGACGTTGGACAACATCGCTTACATGAAAAAGCAGATGCAGGCCATGGGCTTGGCGGTGGACTGGAGCCGCGAGGTCACCACCTGCGACCCCAGCTACTACAAGTGGAACCAGTGGCTGTTTTTGAAAATGCTGGAGAAAGGCATTGCCTACCGCAAGACCCAGGTCGTCAACTGGGACCCGGTCGATATGACCGTGCTGGCCAACGAGCAGGTGATTGACGGCAAAGGCTGGCGCACCGGTGCTCCGGTTGAAAAACGCGAGATTCCAGGCTACTACCTCAAGATCACCGACTACGCCGAAGAGTTGTTGGACCACGTCAAGACCGGCCTGCCAGGTTGGCCTGAGCGCGTCAAGCTGATGCAGGAAAACTGGATTGGCAAGAGCGAGGGCGTGCGCTTTGCCTTTCCGCATGACATCCGCAATGCCCAGGGGCAGCTGATTGACGACGGCAAGATGTTTGTTTTCACCACCCGCGCCGACACCATCATGGGCGTGACCTTTTGCGCCGTGGCCCCAGAACATCCGCTGGCCACGCACGCCGCACAGACCAACCCCGCCTTGGCCGCCTTCATTGAAGAATGCAAAAAAGGCGGCACCACCGAGGCTGAGCTGGCGGTGCGTGAAAAAGAAGGCATGGCCACTGGCCTCTTTGTCACGCATCCCTTGAACGGTCACAAGATTGAGGTCTGGGTGGGCAACTATGTGCTGATGAGCTACGGCGATGGTGCCGTGATGGGCGTACCCGCGCACGACGAGCGCGACTTCATTTTTGCCAAAAAATACGACATTGAAATCATCGAAGTGGTGCTGGTCGATGGCCTGCACTACGACTACAACCAGTGGCAAGACTGGTATGGCGACAAGCAACGCGGCGTCACCATCAACTCCGACAGTTTCAGCGGTTTGTCGTTCAAGGATGCGGTCAACGCGGTCAGCCATGCCCTGCAAGCCAAAGGCCTGGGCGAGAAGAAAACCACCTGGCGCTTGCGCGACTGGGGCGTGAGCCGCCAGCGTTATTGGGGCACGCCGATCCCCATCATTCACTGCCCCGAGCACGGTGCCGTGCCGGTGCCTGAAAAAGACCTGCCCGTGGTGCTGCCGCTGGACTGCGTGCCCGATGGCTCGGGCAATCCGCTGAACAAACACGAAGGTTTTCATGCCGGTGTGGTCTGCCCCATCTGCGGCGTGGCCGCCCGGCGCGAGACCGACACGATGGACACTTTTGTGGACAGCTCGTGGTATTTCATGCGCTACTGCGACCCGAAAAACACCGAGCACATGGTGGTCGAAGGGGCCGATTACTGGATGCCGATGGACCAGTACATTGGCGGCATTGAGCACGCCATTTTGCATTTGCTGTATGCGCGTTTTTGGACCAAGGTCATGCGCGACCTAGGTTTGGTCAAGATCGACGAGCCCTTCACCAAGCTGCTCACGCAGGGCATGGTGCTCAACCATATTTACTCGCGCAAAAACGAGAAGGGCGGCGTGGAGTATTTCTGGCCGCACGAGGTGGAAGACCAGCCCGATGCTGCAGGCAAGGTCACCGTGGCCCGCCTCAAGGCCGCCAAGGGCGACTTGCCTGCGGGCACGCTCATCACCTACGAAGGCGTGGGCACCATGAGCAAGAGCAAAAACAACGGGGTTGACCCGCAGGATTTGATCGAAAAATACGGCGCCGACACCGCCCGCCTCTACACCATGTTTACCGCGCCGCCCGAGGCCACGCTGGAGTGGAATGACGCGGGCGTGGAGGGTTCTTACCGCTTTTTGCGCCGGGTCTGGAACTTCGGCGCTAAACAAGATGCTATCAATAAAGAAGCAGGTCAAGCAACGCCAGTTGGGCCTACAGCATTAAAAGGCTTAAATTTCAGCAAAGAGGCCAAAACCCTTCGTCTGGAGGTTCACACCGTCTTCAAGCAAATCGATTACGACTACCAGCGCATGCAATACAACACCGTGGTGTCGGGCGCGATGAAGTTGCTCAACGCGCTGGAAGACTTTGCGGACGATGGCTCCAAAGGCAGCCGTGCGGCCTTGATGGAAGGCTTGGGTATCTTGTTGCGCGCCATTTACCCGGCCACGCCCCACCTGACACACACCCTGTGGGCTGAGTTGGGCTACGCCGCCCACTACGGTGATTTGCTGGATGCGCCTTGGCCACAAGCCGACGAGCAGGCGCTGGTACAAGACGAGATTGAACTCATGCTGCAAATCAACGGCAAGCTCCGGGGCGCCATTGTGGTGCCCACAGGCGCCTCCAAAGAAGAGATTGAGCGCTTGGCGGTGAGCAGCGAGGTGTTTCAGAAGATTTCTGAGGGCGTCGCCATCAAGCGCGTCATTGTGGTGCCGGGCCGTCTGGTCAACGTGGTGATTTAAAGCATGAAGCGCCGCGCCACC
>CAIMHL010000635.1 GCA_903840825.1 uncultured beta proteobacterium | reverse complement strand
GTCACAGCTTGCGCTGGCGCGGCGACCAAAATGGCTTGACTGGTGAAACTTTGCGGCAAAGCGAATGCAATCAGCAAAGCAAGCAATCCAATTATCAAAGGCCCAAAAACCAAAAGTTTGATGTTTTCAGCGACGACCAGTAACAAATCCAGCAGACTGACCTGGCTACCTTCGATTTCATTTTGCATTTTCATCCCTGAATTTAAGTATCCTAAAATTTTACATTTTTTAAGACTTTAAATACATTAAAAATAATTTTAAATAGCATCAATAAATACTTTTTTCTGAACTCGAATTTGCTATTTAAAAAGTCACCGCATCACCAAGCGCCACACCCGCCTGGTCTTTGGCTGAAATTTGGGGTGCAAGCCCCAGCAGAGGCCAATCAATGCCCAAAGTGGGGTCGTTCCAAGCAATGCCGCACTCGCGCTGGGGCGCGTAGTAATCGGTGGTTTTGCGAATATCCACCGCCACATCAAACACGGTGCCACGCACCACCCGCACCAACTTGCCCTGGGCTTGCTCTAATTGGTAGTGTAAGCCCCGAAGCACACCTTTGGCTGAGCGTGAATGGTTGTCTTGTACAAACTGTGCATCAACACCGCAGGCCGCTTTGAAGGCTTGCTGGTTGTAGCTCTCAAAGAAAAAACCGCGCTCGTCACCAAAGACGCGCGGCTCGATGATGAGAACGTCGGGAATAGAGGTGGGCATGACTTTCAAGGCTGAAAACCCTCTTTAAGCAAGCGCTGAAGGTACTGGCCGTAGCCATTTTTAGCCAAAGGCTGGGCCAGCTTTTCCAACTGGGCGTCGTCAATAAAGCCATTGCGCCAGGCGATTTCTTCTACGCAGGCCACTTTGAGACCCTGGCGGCGCTCCAGCGTGGCAATAAACTGGCTGGCTTCCAACAAGCTGTCGTGGGTGCCCGTGTCCAGCCAGGCGTAGCCCCGCTGCATGATTTGCACATTGGGCTGCCCGTTATCCAGATACGCCTGATTGACTGCGGTAATTTCCAGCTCACCCCGCGCCCTCGGCTTGACCGCCTTGGCAATATCCACCACTTGGTTATCGTAGAAATAGTGAGGCGCTGGAGCGCTTCATCCAGCGTGCGGTTGGCCCAAGCTGACACTGCGGCAGCACAAGACCAAAAGTGGCCTGCAACTTGCCCGTGTTCAGTCGTGAGTTGAGGGGGCGCTGCGCTGGTGTGGGGTAGGCGCTGGTTTGGATGGGATCAGCGTGTGTGGCCTTGAAGGAAGATGCTTCTTTTTCAGTAGCTGCTTCAGCAACTCTGGCGTGCTCTAGAACATGATTTGCATAAGAACACCAAGTAGCCTCGCCTGCAGCTGCCACATGGTACAAGCCAGCGTCGCTGGGGCGCTGCAGCACTTGGCGAATGGCGTGTGAGGTTACATCGGCCAACAACTCGGCACCAGTGGGCGCGCCAAACTGGTCGTCAATCACGCGCAAGGTGTCACGCTCGCGGGCTAAGCACAGCATGGTCTTGGCAAAGTTGCCACCGCTTGCGGCGTAGACCCAGATGGTGCGAAAAATAAGGTGCTTGGCACAGGCTGCAGCAATCAATTGCTCACCTTCGCGTTTAGGGTGCATGCCGCTTCAGGCTCACTCTCGGCTTTGTCCACCGCGGTGGTAAGCCCCGGCATTGACGATCACATCAGGCCGCACGGCCTGCACCGTGGCGGCCAACCCCGCCAAGTCACTGAGGTCACCACACCAGTCAGGGCTGTGGCGATCAAGTGAAGTTAGCTCACCCAACGGGGCCAGGCTGCGTTGCAACTCCCAGCCGACTTGGCCGTTTTTTCCCAAAAGAAGAATTTTCATAGCTTAAGGCGTATCAGCGTACTGGGTTTGCACCCAATCGCGGTAGGCACCGCTTTGGACGTGGGCGACCCAGTCGGGGTTGTCCAGGTACCACTGCACTGTTTTGCGGATGCCCGTCTCGAAGGTCTCGGCGGGCTTCCAGCCCAATTCGCGCTCAATTTTGCTGGCGTCGATCGCGTAGCGGCGGTCGTGGCCGGGCCGGTCGGTCACATACGTGATTTGGCTTTGGTAGGGCGTGCCGTCGGCTTTGGGGCGCATTTCATCAAGCAAAGCGCACACGGTGTGGACGATCTCGATATTGGGCTTTTCATTCCAGCCGCCCACGTTGTAAAGCTCCCCCACGCGGCCTGACGCCAGCACGCGGCGAATAGCACTGCAATGGTCTTTCGCATACAGCCAGTCGCATACCTGCAAGCCATCGCCGTAGGCGGGCAAGGGTTTGCCAGCCAAGGCGTTGACGATCAGTAGCGGAATGAGTTTCTCGGGGAAATGCAGCGGGCCGTAGTTGTTGCTGCAATTGGTGGTGAGCACCGGCAGGCCGTAGGTGTGGTGCCAGGCGCGCACCAGGTGGTCGCTGGCGGCTTTGCTGGCCGAGTAAGGGCTGTTGGGCTCCAGTTTGTTGTGCTCGGTAAAGGCCGGATCGGTGGGCGACAAACTGCCGTACACCTCGTCAGTGGAGACATGCAAAAAACGAAAGGCGGCGCGGGCCGCCTCGTCTTGGCCCTGCCAATAAGCGCGCACGCTTTGCAGCAAGCGCATCGTGCCCACCACGTTGGTCTGAATGAAGTCCTCAGGTCCGTGGATGGAGCGGTCCACATGGCTCTCGGCGGCAAAGTTGAGCACGGCCTGCGGTTGGTACTGGGCCAGCAACTGGGCCAACAACACGGAGTCGTCAATATCGCCCTGTACGAATACGTGTCCAAGGTAAGCACGGGCTCGTCAGATTGCGCCAGCCAGTCGAGCACGAAGTTGGCACCAATAAAGCCAGCACCGCCGGTTACGAAGATCATTTTTTATCCCTGATTGAAGCTTTTAACAATAATTGCAAAATCCGCCCCAACATTTATCGCTTCCAAACAATTCAGGGCGTGTCAAAAATGAATGCCCCGCATCATTTGCTGCAAGGCCACAGCCTCGGCTGACAACTCGGGCTTGGCGGGTTTGCCCGCTTCATCAGCACCTGTGAGACCCTGAGCCGCAGGGGTCTCGGGAAACAGACGAAAACTGGTGTTCATGATGACCTGGGCCAGTCGCGGCAAGGCCGCATGCAAGAGCTCACCCGCCACACCCAGGCGGTTAGCCAGGCGCACGGGTTTGAAAATGCAGGCTTGCACGACCAGATCAGCCGCCTCTTCGGGCGACAGGGTCGGCACGTTGTTGTACAGGTGGGTGGGTGCAATCATGGGGGTGCGAACCAAGGGCATGCTCACGGTAGTAAACGTGATGCCCTGGTCGGCAAACTCACTGGCGGCGCAACGCGTCCAGGCATCCAGCGCTGCTTTTGAAGCCACATACGCGCTGAACCGGGGCGCATTGGTCAGCACGCCAATGGAGCTGATATTGACCACATGCCCAGATTTTTGGGCCGCCATGCCTGGCAGCAGCCCCAAGGTCACCCGCAGTGAGCCAAAGTAATTAAGCTGCATGGTGCGTTCAAAGTCATGAAAGCGCTCAAAGCTGGACTCGATGGCTCGCCTGATGGAGCGCCCTGCGTTGTTGATCAAAAAGTCGACCTGGCCGTGGTCGTTGAGGAGCTGTTTTAAGAATCGTTCGCAGTCCAGCGCATCTGCTATGTCGACGGTATAGGCAACAAACCGGTAGCCTTTGGCCTGGGCCTGGGCGCAGGCTGCGTCAAGCTTGTCGGTATGGCGCCCGCAAATCAGGGTGGTGGCGCCCGCTTCGGCCAACTTGTGGGCGCTGGCCAGCCCAATGCCTGAGGAGCCGCCGGTGACCAGCACCACTTTGCCGCCCACCGCGCCGCGCAAAGAGCGGTCAATGTGCAGATCAGGGTCCAGGTGGCGCTCCCAGTAGTCCCACAAGCGCCAAGCGTAGTCTTTGAGGTTCGGGCACACGATGCCCGTCCCCTTGAGCGCCAGCACCGTCTCGCGGCAATCAAAGCGGGTGGGGTAATTGACAAAGCTGAGCAAGACAGGGGGAAGGCCCAGGTCTTTCAAGACCGCATCACGCGCCCGTTGCACTGGCGCCAGCGCCATCAGGCCTTGGGTTATTGCGCGGGGAATAAAACCAAACAAGGCCGCGTTGATAAACAAATTCATCTTGGGCGCGTGCGCGGCCACGCTGATGATGTCAAGCACCTCACCCACGCGGTAGCCATGGGGGTCCACAAGATGGAAACATTGGTGGTCAATCCCCTTTTGGTGGCTGATGGCGTCCAGCGCGTCAACCACAAAATCCACCGGCACCAGGTTCAGGCGCCCCCCTTCCAGCCCCACCATCGGCAGCCACGGGGGCAGCCACTTGCGCAGGCGCTGAATCAGTTTAAAGACATAGTAGGGGCCGTCAATCTTGTCCGTCTCGCCTGTCAGGCTACTGCCCACCACCATCGCCGGGCGGTAAATCGACCAAGGCAGAGTGCAGGTCTCGCGCACCCGCTTTTCACCCTCGTGCTTGGTCCTGAAGTAGGGGTGCGCGATGTGTTCGGCCTCCTCAAACATATCTTCCCTGAAAACCCCCTCATACAAACCGGCGGCCGCGATGCTCGACACATGGTGAAAGTGCCCCGCCTTGATCAGTTGCGCCAACGCCAGCGTGTTTTGGGTACCTTCAATGTTCGCAGACACTTGAGCACCCTCATCAGCCAGCAAGTCGTAGACCGCCGCCAAATGGAAAACATGGTCAATACGGCCTTGAAGCTGCTGAACCGACGCCTCATCAACCCCCAACAAAGGCTGGGTGAGGTCCCCCAGCACGGGCAGGGCCCGGTCTGCGCCCACACCCCAAAATTGACGCAACCGGTCCAACTTGGCCTGACTCCCGGGTCGAACCAAAAAATAGACCACGGCCTCGGGGCGCTCCAGTAGTTTTTTCACCAAGCGCTGGCCAATAAACCCGCTTGCGCCGGTCACAAAGTAGTGCATGTTTGCTCCTGACTTGAACTTTTTCACCGGAACGCAAGCCCTCCGGGAATTAGGAGGCTGCGTCTACACGGCCACGTTTTCTCGCTCTAAAGTAAACGCCGTGGGGTGCATCGCCCTTGTGAAGACGCAAGTGGGTGCGCACATTTATTAACTTTAATGGAGTACCTTATGGTCACCAAAACGAAAAAAACGACATCCTCCAAACGCACAGCTCCCCTGTCGAGCTCGGTCAAAGATTCGGCCCAATTAATTTGGCAAGCCGGTTTGGGCGCTTTCAACAAAGCGCAGGCCGAAGGCACCAAGGCCTTTGAAGCCTTGGTGAAAGAAGGGGTGAGTTTCCAGCGAAAAACACAATCAGCCGCTGAAGAAAAAATGACCGAGGCGACCAGCAAAATCTCGGACATGGCCAGCGGTATTAGCTCCAAAGCCACGGGCCAGTGGGACAAACTGGAAACTATTTTTGAAGAACGCGTGGCCAAGGCCCTGAACAAACTCGGTGTCCCCTCCGGCAAAGACATCAACGCCCTGATTCACCGCATTGACGAGTTAAACAAGAGCGTCCAAAAGCTCTCTGCCAAAACATCATCTTCCCCAGCAGCGGCCAAAAAAACAGTCAAGTCTGCCGCCAAGGTGGCTGCCAAGCGCGCAGCGCCGCGCAAGACGGCCAAAGCAAAGCCCGCTGAGACACCCACTTGACGCCCAAGGCCAAAAAAGCGGGGGCACCCAGAATTGCACTGGCCTTGTCGGGCGGTGGGCCCTTGGGGGCCATCTACGAAGTGGGCGCGCTCTGTGCGCTGCAGGAGTCGCTCAACGGGATTGACTTCACCCGCCTGCAGCACTATGTGGGCGTCTCGGCCGGTGGATTTATTGCCGCCGGGCTGGCCAATGGCATGACCCCGCGGGATCTGTGTTCGGCCTTCATTGACAACGACGATGAGACAGCAGAGTCCATCGACCCCTCTTGGTTGCTAACACCCGCTTACGCTGAGTTTGTGCGGCGCGGGCTGATGCTGCCAGGCCTGCTCGTTGACGCTTTCTGGCATCTGGCTACAGGTCGTAAATCTCTCACCCGTGCCATTGAGCTTTTAGGCCCAGCCGTGCCGACCGGGGTCTTCTCAAACAGCCAGATTCATGACGAGTTGTCGCGCCTGTTTTCTCACCCGGGAAGAACCAATGATTTCAAGGCACTAAAAACCCAACTGACGCTGGTCGCCACCAACCTGGATACCGGCGAAGCCGTGCCTTTTGGGCGCCCCGGCTGGGACGAGGTCCCGATCTCCAAAGCCGTCCAGGCCAGCGCGGCCTTGCCCGGCATGTTTCCCCCTGTGCTGATTGGTAACAATCACTTCGTGGACGGCGCCCTCAAAAAAACCATGCATGCCTCGGTCGCCCTCGACGAGGGCGTTGACTTGATGCTGTGCCTTAACCCCTTGGTGCCTTTTGACGCTACCGCCCCCAAAGTGGGCCGAGTCATGCGCGGTGGCGTGCCAGCACATCAGTTCAGCATTCCCAACATTGTGGACGGTGGCCTGCCCGCCATACTCAGCCAAACCTTTCGCTGCATGATCCATTCGCGCATGGTGCTGGGCATGAAGCAGTACGAGACCACTTACCCCAACACCGACATCATCCTGATAGAGCCTGACCACCGCGACCCCGAGTTGTACTTGGCCAACACTTTTAGCTACTCGCAACGCCGCTATCTGGCCGAACACGCTTACCAGCAAACGCGCCAGATGCTGCGCTCCCGCAAAACGGGCCTATCTTCCATTTTGTGGCGGCATGGCATTACCCTGCACCACGAAGCCCTTGACGACCCGAAACGCCACCTGACACAACTTGCGCCGCCTCGAACGCAAGTGGGCCAGGCCATCGCCAAACTGCAGGAAATCATGGATGATCTAGGTCATGTGGTCAGATCAGAGGCCCATAAAAGGAAATAACCATGGTTAAAAAAGCGCCCCGCCGCACAGCAGAGCGGATTCTTGAAGTCACGCTGGCGCTTTTTAACCGCTTTGGTGAGCCCAATGTCTCCACCACCCTGATCTCGGCTGAACTCAATATCAGCCCAGGCAACCTCTACTACCATTACCCGGCCAAGGACGAACTCATCAACTCCTTGTTTGACCGCTTTGAGCGCGCCTTGAACGAACTGCTCAATGCCAGTGACAGCGTGCGCGATGTGGAAGACGCCTGGTTTTTCATGCACTCCCTGTTTGAGCTTATTTGGGAATACCGGTTTTTATACCGGGATCTGAACGACTTGCTCAGTAATAACAGACGCTTGGAAACGCATTTTCAGTCCGTCCTGAAAAACAAGACACGCGCTGTAAAAGCCCTGCTCGACAGCATGAGCCGGGCCGGCGCCCTTCAGATTGATTCCCGCGAAGTAGACGCTACCGCCACCAGCATGGTGGTGGTCTTGACCTATTGGCTGAGTTTTGAGTACGTACAGGACCCGCGTCGCGCGCTGGAAGCCGAAAACGCACAGCTCGCCCTGATGCGCGGCGCGCAACATGTGCTGAACCTGTTGACACCCTATCTGGAGCAAGGTCAACGCAAACACTTGATCGAATTGGTGGACGCCTACAATCGACCTGAGAAATAAAAAACCGGCTACCGGCTACCGAACTCAGGAGATTGAAATGGCTACTTGGACTGCGTTCCCCTTTGCGGGTGACTATTTTTTTGATGTGGAGAGCGTCAAAAAGAACTGGGCACGCCTTCATGCGGGTGATGCCGAGCCCCTGCCCCAAGACCATGATGTGTTGCAGGCTTGGGCCTTGTTCCACAACGGCGAGTTTCAAAAAGCCATGGAAATGGGCCTGAAAATTGGCGGTGCAGGCCTGACCGTGGCCAACAAGTCCGCCTGTATTTACGCCAACTACCTCGAAAAACAGGAGAAAACCCGGCTTGACCTTTACCAAGATGTGGCCCAACGGGCACAAGCGCAAGCCCAAGAAGAACCACACAATGTGAATGCTCTTTATTGGCAAGCCTATGCTTTGGGGCGCTACAGCCAGGGCATCAGCGTGGCCAAGGCCTTGGCCCAGGGTTTGGGTACTAAAGTCAAGGACTCACTGGAGAACGTGATCAAACTTGAACCCAAACACGCCGACGCCCACATTGCCCTAGGTGCTTTTCATGCAGAGGTGATTGACAAAGTGGGCTCCCTCATTGGTGGTATGACCTATGGTGCCAAAAAGGACACCGGGCTGGCCTTGTTTCAAGAAGCCTTGAAGCTGAACTTTCAATCCGCCATCGGCATGATCGAATACGCCAACGCCATGCTCATGCTGGAGGGCGACAAGATGATAGCCAACGCCAACCTGCTCTACCAACAAGCCGCCGCCGCCCAACCCATGGACGCCTCCGAGCGCCTGGATGTGGAAATGGCGCGCATTGAACTGGAAGACTAAAGCCCTTACGCCTCCCAAGGCAGCATCAGTGCCAGCAAGGACAGAGCGCCAAATTCGTGGGCGAAGTTATCAACCACGGCCTGAGGTTGTGGGCACAAACCGGCATCACTGACGATGCCCATTTGCACCCCGCCGCCATAGCTTAGCAAGGACACTCCCAACCCCACCGAGCCAGACTGGGGCACCCACACCAAATCCTGCTCCAACGTAGCCCCCAAAAATTTGAGCTTGGTGCGAGGACCCGGCACATTGGTCAACACGGCGGTGGTTTTTTTGGAAAACAATTCCAACAAAGCATCCTGACCTGGCTTGACCAGCAAGCCGGCAGCGGCCAGCAAACCCAAGGTCAACAAGGGCTGAAAGCTGCCCTTCATCGCCCGCATGCGCCGTCGCACTTCATACACACGTTCCATCGGGTTTTCAATGCCCAGCGGTAACAAGAGGGGCGCCAGGCCAAAACGGTTACCCATCTTGCCCACATCGGCCGGCGTGCGTAAATTAACCGGTACCATGGCCCTAAACTCTTTGGCTGCAGTCTCGTCACCGCCGGCCCGCAAATAGCGTCCAAACGCACCCGCCACGCAGCTCATGAGCAAGTCGTTGATCGAACAATTGAGGGCATGGGCCACGGCTTTAACCTCGTCAAAAGGCAAAGGTTCGCACCAAGCCACCCGCTTGTGCAAGCCAGGCGTGCCTTTCAAACGCGTGGTTGAGTCATCGGGCAAAAACGCCAGGGCCGAGGCATCTTGCACCACCTGATAGGCCTGTTTGGCCAGGTCCGCAGAGTTGGCCAAGCCCTTTTCAAGCAGCACTTCCAGTCCCTTTTTGGGTTCAGACCACAAGCCTTTGAGCGCCTCGCCCAAGGCCTTGAGCACTGTCTCGTCAAGTGAATCGGCAGGCACAGGCTTGGGAACAACACCCCCGTCCACCATCGACTGCGTGACCCCAATCAAGGCCACCCCATCGGCGATGCAATGGTGAATGCGCGCCATCAGCGCCGAGCCCCCTTGGTAATGCTCAACCAAGTGAAATTGCCACAGCGGATGCGCCATGTCCAGCGGCTGAACAGCCAACTCAGCCAAGCGGTCCTGCAAGGCCTGGCGCTCTTGGTGCTTGGTCACTTTAGGGAGGTGCTCCAGCACGACATGGCGCTCAATATTGAAATCCTCATCCTGAACCCAGCGGGCACCCAAGGTGTCCACCTCCACCCGCTGGCCAAAACGCGGGTATTGCAGCAAGCGCTCTTCAAGGCGCTTGGTGACCGCTTCAAAACAGACGCCAGGTTTGATAATCCACACCCCCAAAATCATCATCAGGTTGGCGGGCGAATCCATGCGAAGCCAAGCCCGATCTACTGGGCTCATGCGCTCAGGGGCAAAGACCTGGGGCTCTTTTTTGGGCACCCGCCTCAAGGGAGGTTTTCGGGTGGCATTAGCCATACTTTGGGTAACCATGGGGACTCCAGTCGTCACGGGCAAAAAGGCCATGGCCGTGTTTGAGCCTGCCTTGCGAATGAACCCTGATTTTTAAACCCAGCTCGCTTTAAGATAATGAGCATTCACATGATGTGAGCGAAATCATCCACCTAACGGGAGAAACCCTTGTCCGAATTAAAAACCCAATTTGAAGCCGCCGTGGCTGACTCCAAAAACTTGACCGAGCGCCCCGACAACGCGACCTTGCTCAAGCTTTACGCCCTCTACAAGCAAGGCAGCCAAGGCGACAACACCGACCCCAAACCCGGCTTCAGCGACATGATTGGGCGCGCCAAGTGGGAGGCCTGGAACGCCATCAAAGGCCAATCCAGTGAAGAGGCCATGCAAGCCTATATCGACCAGATTGAAGCGCTCAGCTAAAGAGGATGCTGGGCCTAAGCGCCCAGCAGATCGTCAAGATTTTTGACAATCTCGCCCTCAATGCGGTCCTTGAAAGCGCTCAATAAAAACCCAAGCTGGGCATTCAACTCAAACAAATCCTGGCTCACCGTCAGGGCGCCCTTCACGCCTGCACGGCTGAACAACACCTCATCAGCCTCCAGCCCCTCCTCGTAGTTGCAGGCCATGCCAAACTCTGACTCCGCCTCCTGAGCCCACTTAAAAGCAATCTTACGGGCCGCAGAAAACCCCAGTGCATGGGGTCGCAAAATTCGTATGTCAGCCACTCAATTACTCCGTAACAGGCCGTTTAAGCACGCTTGAACGCGCCAGCGCGGGGCGCTTTGCAAGACCTTTGACTGCATCATAAAACCGGGCCCAGTCCTGGCCATTGCGATCAAACAAGGCTTCAAAACCCGGCACCCACTCGTCGTAAGCGGCCTGCAAGGCAAAGGAGGCGTTGTTGGCACCCGCCACCCAGGCGTCATAACCCGCATAGCCGCCCCAACTTTTTTTGAGCGCGGCGTAGTCATTTTTAAACGACTCCATCACTACTTTTTTCATAGCTTCTCTAGCACGACTGTCATAGTCCAGAGGGCTATTTTCTTTATAAATAGCTTCCAATTGCTGTCGAGTTGCAAGACACAAGGCCCGAAACTCGCGGCGGCGAGACGCCCGCAAAGCATCGTCATTTTTCACCTTCTGTGAGCCGTGGGCGGCCAACCAACGCTCACCGCCCAAACGCTCAACCGCCGTGGCAAAAGACTCGTTGAACAGCGTGTCGTCTTTGACATACAACACCTGGTGCGCCATTTCATGAAAAATCATGCGCGCCAACTCGCCCTCGGGGTAGCCCATGAAGGTGTTGAGCAGCGGGTCCCCGCCCACCCAGTTGAGCCAGCCCAGCGTGGAGTAAGCGGGCACGCCGTAAACACTCACCTCCAGGCCCTCGGCTTTGAGAGTTTCGGCAAACGCCCTCGCCTCAGACTCGTTGAAGTAACCCCGGTAGCCGACGCAACCCATCACCGGAAAACACCAGGTTTTGAGGGTGAGCGAAAACTCGGGCACAGCCACCACATTCCAGACCACGGCGGGGCGCTTCAGGTCGGCGTAGCGCTGGTAACTGGCGGTATCCGGCAGTTTGAGTTCAGTGACCGCAAACTGTCGAATGCGTTGGGCCAACTCTAGGCGCTGCTTCAAAGCCACAGGTGTGGTGTCGTCCTGCAGCCACTGGTCGACCGGTTTGGCCGCCTGCATCATCTGCCAGTGGCCGGTGACGGATTGCATTAAGTAGCGCGTGTCTGCACAGCCTGACAGCAGGGCAGCGAAGACCAGGGCGACCACGAAAAAAAGAGAATGAAACAGTTTCACAGGCGGAAGTTTAGGGCACTTCAGGCCACGTCATGCCCTCTTTAAACAGGCCAAGGCAACAGCCATTTCAATCCGGTAGCACCGCCGTCACCTCAATTTCCACTTTGGCACGCGCTTCCATCAAACCAGCCACCTGCACGCAACTCATAGCGGGGTAGTTTTTGCCGATCACGTCGCGGTAAACCGCACCCAGTTCTTTCAAGCGGGCGTTGTACTCCTCGCGGTCCAGGATGTACCAGGTCATACGCACCATGTGCTGGGGGTCGGCACCGGCCTCGGCCAGCACGGCGACGATATTTTTCAGGGTTTGGGCGGTTTGGGCAATGAAGTCGTCTGACTCAAACACCTGCTGGGCGTTCCAGCCGATTTGGCCGCCGACAAAAATGTGCGTGCCACGGGCGGCGATGCCGTTGGCGTAACCTTTGGCGGGCGCCCAGCCGGGGGGGTGAAGTGTTTTCATGGTGTTTTTAGCTTGAAGCGTTGCAGTTTGCCGGTTTCGGTGCGGGGCAGGCGCGCCAAAAACTCGATTTCTCGGGGGTATTTGAAGGGCGCAATGCTGGCTTTGACAAAGTCTTGCAGCGTTTTAACCATCACCGCATCACCTTCAAAGCCGGGTTTCAGCACGCAAAAGGCCTTCACAATCATGCCCCGCGCCTCGTCGGGCAGGCCGATCACACCGCACTCGGCCACAGCCGGGTGTTTGAGCAAGGCGTCCTCTACCTCGGGCGCACCCACGTTGTAGCCCGAGGTGATGATCATGTCATCAGCCCGGGATTGGTAGAAGAAGTAGCCGTCATCGTCTTGCGTGAAGGCGTCGCCGGGGTAGTTCCAGCCGTCTTTGACGTAGTTGAGCTGGCGCGCATCGCCCATGTATTTACAGCCGGTGGCGCCCTTCACGGCGAGGCGACCCACGGTGCCGTGCGGCACCTCAGAGCCCGCCTCGTCCACCACTTTGGCGATGTAGCCGGGCACGACTTGCCCAATGGCACCCCGGCGCACCTGATCAGGCGGCGAAGAGATAAAGATGTGGAACATCTCGGTGGCGCCAATGCCGTCCAGCATTTCAATGCCGGTGGCCTCGCGCCAGAGTTGGCGGGTGGCGTCGGGCAGGCCCTCGCCCGCACTCACGCACAGGCGAAGTTGGGCGGCGTGGCCTCGTTTTTGAGCCTCCTCCGCCATAAAAGGCGCCATCTGCCGGTAAAAAGTGGGGGCGGTGTAGCAAATGGTGGCACCGGTCTCAAACATGAGCTGCGCCATGCCTTGCGGGGTGTAGGGCCGATCAGAAAAATACACCGAGGCACCCGCCCACATCGGAAAAATCAACAAGCCCCCTAAGCCAAACGAAAAAGCCAGCGGCGGTGAGCCCATCACCACATCCTCAGGCGTGGCTTGCAAGACGTGGCGCGGCCAGGTTTCGCAGGCGGCCAGCACATCACGGTGGCTGTGCACAGCCGCTTTGGGCAGGCCGGTGGTGCCGGAGGTGAACACCAGCAGGGCGATGTCGTCGCCTGACGTGGGGCAGGCGTCGAACTGGCCGTTTTTGGTGGGGGCCAAAAACTCCAATGCAAGCGGCACATCGGCAGCGGCCAGAGCAGACCCAAGCGGGGCCAATGTTAAATCGCTGCTGGGTTGAAACGAGACGATGCTTTCCAGCACCGGGTGCTGGCCCTGCGCCAGATGGAGTTCGTCCAAAAGCGCGGCATCGCACAAAGCTACGCGGGGCTGCGCTTTGTCAATGATGTCACCCAACTCTTTGGCCCTCAGCAACGGCATAGTAGCCACCGCAATCAAGCCCGCTTTGACCACCGCCAACCAAGCCAGCGCCATGCCCACCGAGTTGCCACCGCGCAACAGCACCCGGTTGCCGGGCACCAGCCCCAGGTCTTGCGTGAGCACTTGGGCGATGCGGCTCACCCGGTCCTGGGCCTGCGCATAGCTGAGCGTGAGGCTGGGGGATCGGAACAAAGGCCGCTCAGACCAGCCGTGCAGCGCAGCCTGCTCAAACAAGACCTGCACCAGATTGAGCTGGGGCGTGGTCTGCAAGCGGCGCAACTCGGGCAAGTCATAAAGCAACTCGGGCCACTGCCCGGGCGGTGGCAGGCGCTCGGCCACAAAGCGGTCGGTCTGGGCGCTGCTCATGATTTGAGGACCGATTTGCCGATGATGAGCTGCTGCACTTCGGTGGCGCCTTCGTAAATGCGCAGGGAGCGAATATCGCGGTACAGGCTTTCCACCTTGGTGCCCACCTTCACACCTAGGCCGCCGTGCATTTGCAGCGCCATGTCAATGACACGCTGGGCGTTCTCAGTGGCGGTCATCTTGGCCATGGCCGCTGCGGCCGTGTAGGCCTGCGCCTGGGCGGGGGTGTCCAGCCCCACGCAGTCGCGTAGCCAAGCGGCGCGGTAGGTGAGCAAGGCGGCGGCGTCTATCAAGGCAGCCATCTCGCCCAGCTTGGCTTGAGTCAACTGAAAGTCGGCCAGGCGCTGGCCAAACATGGGGCGGTTTTTAGCGTAAGTTACCGCCTCAAACAGGGCGCGGCGCGCCATGCCCAAAGCAGCCCCAGCCACCGAGGCCCTGAAAATATCCAGCGTGCGCATGGCCAATTTGAAGCCACCATTCAACTCGCCCAACTGGGCGCTTATCGGAATACGGCAGTCCTTGAATTGGAGCGTAGCGAGCGGGTGCGGGGCCATGACCTCGATGTGCTCGCTGGCGTCCAGCCCCGGCGTGCTGGCGTCCACAATAAAAGCCGTGATGCCGCGCGTGCCTGCTTGCGGGTCGGTTTTGGCAAAGACGCAGTAAAAGTCGGCAATGCCGCCGTTGCTGATCCAGGTCTTGCTGCCGTTCAGGGTGACCTCGGTGTAATTTATAGAATTCTGGCCTGTAGCGACCTCTGGACTTGCTATAGAAGCTACGGTTTTCATAGCGCCTGCATCCGAGCCCGCATCCGCTTCACTGAGCGCAAAAGCAGCAATGATGTCGCCCTGCGCCACCGCCGGCAGGTACAGGGCTTGTTGCTCAGGCGAGCCCGCCAGCGTGATAGCACCGCTGCCCAAACCCTGCATGGCAAAGGCAAAGTCGGCCAAGGGCGAGTGGAAAGCCAGCGTTTCCCGCAAGATCACCAGCGCGCGCGAGTCCATTTTTTCTAGCGCACCGCCAAAGGCGGCGGGCACGCAGTAGCGCAGCCAACCGGCATCGCCCAGCCTGCTGACCCACTCTTTGCAGGCGCGGCGGTCGTCACGCTCATCCACGGTTTGCGCAGGCACCCAATCGGATAAATCGCGGGCCAGCGACTGATGCGCCGGGTCAAAAAAAGGCAGGTTCAGGTGGCTAATGGGTGCGCGGCTCATCTCAGTTCCCCTCAAAAACAGGGCTTTGTTTGGCAGCAAAGGCTTCAAAAGCCCGGGTGAAATCTTGCGTTTGCATGCAAATGGCCTGGGCTTGGGCCTCGGCTTCAATCGCTTGCTCGATGGTCATGGCCCACTCTTGCTGCAGCATGGTTTTGGTCATGCCCTGGGCAAAAGTGGGGCCTGCGGCCAGCGTGGTGGCCATGGCTTGGGCGTGGGGCAACAAGGCCTCGCGTTCGCACAACTCGTTGAAAAAGCCCCAGTTCAAGCCCTCGGCAGCGCTCATGGCGCGGCCCGTGAACAACAACTCGGACGCCCGCCCCTGCCCGATGACACGCGGCAGCAAGGCGCAAGCACCCATGTCGGCCCCGGCCAGGCCCACGCGGGTAAACAAAAAGGCGGTTTTGGTAGCCGAGGTGCCATAACGCAGGTCGCAGGCCAGCGCCATCATGGCCCCGGCACCCGCGCAAATGCCGTCAATCGCGCCCACGATGGGCTGCGGGCAGTTGCGCATGGCCTTGACCAAATCGCCCGTCATGCGGGTGAATTCGAGCAACTCGGGCATCGACATCTTCGTCAGCGGGCCAATGATTTCATGCACATCTCCGCCTGAGCAAAAGTTGTTGCCCGCTCCGGTGACGACCACAACTTTGACATCGGTTGAATATTTCAAGGCATCAAACAGGTTGCGTAGCTCAGCGTAGGAGTCAAACGTGAGCGGGTTTTTGCGCTCGGGGCGGTTCAAGGTGACGGTGCCGACGCCGCCTGCAAAATGCCAGGAAAAGTGTTGAGCCTCAAAAGCGGCCATCGGTTTGAACTGGGCGCGCATGGGGTTGGCAGCGCCAATAAAGTGTTTCATAAGATCTCCAAAGCAGGGGTTTCGGTAGGGGCGTTTTGGGCCAATTGCGCTTGTGCTTTAACCTGGCCCAGCAGCGCGTGCAAGGTGTCAATTTCTGAGGCGCTCAGGCCGGCAAAGGCCTCCACAATCCAGCCCTCGTGCTGGTGCGCTATGTCGGCAAACTGCGTACGGCCCTTATCCGTGAGCTTGATGCGAAAGGCGCGCCGGTCGCCCTCCACAGCCACACGCTCCACCAGCCCTTCGCTCACCAGCTGGTCGGTGATGCCGGTGACGTTGCCGCCGGTGACCATCATGCGGCGAGAGAGTTCGTTCATCTTCAGGCCCTCGGGGGCGCGCTCTAGCTGCGCCATCAGATCGAAGCGGGGCAAGGTGGTGTCAAACTGCTCGCGCAGGTGGGTGCGCACCTGGGTTTCAATCAGCTGGGTGCAGGTGAGCAGGCGCAGCCACAGGCGCAGGGCTTCGGGGTGCTCGGCTGGCGTGGTGCCGTGCAAGCGGGCTTCTTTGTCCATCTTAAAGCCCCTCCTCATCTGCTCTATTTTTAATAGCTGGTGTAGCCTGCTCTACGGACTTCTCAGCCTGTTTTTGCTTAAAAAGTTCGCGGTACATCTGATCTCGCCCACTCTCGTAGGGGCGTGGCCAGTCGACGGCTTTGCTTTGCAGTTTGGCGGCCTCGTGCAGCGTCCAGGCGGGGTCGGCCAAGTGTGGACGGGCGATGGCGCACAGGTCGGCGCGGCCCGCGGCGATGATGCTATTTACTTGGTCAGCCTCGGTAATCGCCCCCACGGCGATGGTCTGAATGCCCACCTCGTTGCGGATGCGATCAGAAAACGGGGTTTGGTACATGCGGCCATACACGGGTTGGGCGGCACGGCTGGTTTGGCCGGAAGACACGTCAATCACGTCGCAGCCCACGGCCTTGAACAAGCGGGCCATCGCCACCGCATCGTCCGCCGTGTTGCCCCCGGGCGTCCAGTCGTGGGCCGACAGGCGCACGCTCATGGGCAGGTGCGCAGGCCACACGGCGCGCATGGCGGCAAACACTTCCAGCGGGTAGCGGCAACGCTTGGCCAGCGTACCACCGTAGTCATCGGTGCGCTGGTTCATCAAGGGCGTGAGAAAACTCGAAAGCAAATAGCCGTGCGCGCAGTGCAGCTCCAACCAGTCAAACCCAGCGCTGGCGGCACGCCGCGTGGCCACTACAAATTGCTCGGTTAGGGTATCCATGTCCACGCGGGTCATGGCGCGGGGCACCTGATTTTGTGGGCCATAGGCAACAGCGCTGGCAGCCATCAGCGGCCAATTGGGCGGCGCGCTGGCAGGGCTGGAACCGGCAAAGGTGCTGGTGGGTGGCAGGGGCTCGTCGGTTTTTTCCCAGCCCACTTGGGTAGAGCCTTTGGCGCCGCTGTGGCCGAGTTGCAGGCCGATTTTGGCGCTGCTTTGGCTGTGCACAAAATCCACAATGCGCTTCAAGGCTTCAGCTTGTTTGCCGCTCCACAAGCCGGTGCAGCCGGGGGTGATGCGCCCCCCAGGCGTTGGGCTGGTCATCTCCACCATCACCAAACCAGCGCCCCCCAAAGCGCGGGCACCCAAGTGCACCAGGTGAAAGTCTTGCACCAAGCCGTCCACCGCGCTGTAGGTGGCCATGGGCGAGACCACAATGCGGTTTTTAAGTGTGGTCTCACGCACTTTGAGCGGCAACAGCATGGGCGGCACGGCGGGGCCAGCACCCTGCTCTGAGGCCAGCCAAGTCTCATAGCCGCCCAGCCACGCCGGGTCGCGCAGCCGCAGGTTTTCGTGGCTGATGCGCTGTGAGCGGGTCAAAAGCGAGTAGGCAAACTGCTCGATGGGCAGGCTGGTGTAGCGCGTTACGTTCTCAAACCACTCGGTCGAGTTGCGGGCTGCGTTTTGAATTTTGAGCACCTCCACGCTGCGCCGGGCCTCGTAGCGGGCCAACACCCCTGGCATGTCCGAGCTACTGACCAACTCGTCCGTGCTGGCGGCAAACTCAAGGGCCAGGTCAATGGCGTCTTCGAGCGCCAGTTTGGTGCCGCTGCCAATGGAAAAATGCGCGGTGTGGGCCGAGTCGCCCATCAGCACGATGGGCACCGAGCGGCCGTCAATGCCCACCTGGTGTACCCAGGTTTTGCACATCACGCGCGGAAAACGAATCCAGCTGGCCGAGCCGCGCAGGTGTTTGGCATTGCTCATCAGCGCGTGCCCACCCAGGTACTTGGCAAACAAGCGCTCGCAAAAGGCAATGCCGTCTTCCTGGCTCATGTCCTCCAGCCCGTGTGCCTGCCAGACGGCCTCGGGCACTTCAACGATAAAGGTCGAGGTTTGCTCGTCAAACTTGTAGGCGTGGGCCTGAAACCAGCCATGCTCGGTTTGTTCAAAGGCGAAGGTGAAAGCATCAAAAGTTTTGTGCGTGCCCAGCCACACAAAGCGGCATTGCCGGGTGTCGATGTCGGGCTGAAAAACATCGGCGTAGCGGGTGCGGATGCGGCTGTTCAAGCCATCGCAGGCAATGACCAAGTCGGCCTGATATTGGCGGGCCAGCGCTTGGTCATCGGCCACGTCCACCTCAAAAACCAGGTCCACACCTAGCGCCAGGCAGCGGTCTTGCAAGATGTTGAGCAGGTGCTTGCGCCCGATGCCGCAAAAGCCGTGGCCGCCTGAGCGCACGCTTTTGCCCTTGAAAAACACCTCAATATCATCCCAGTGGTTGAGCGCATCGCCAATGAGTTGGCCGCTCACCGCGTCGGCCTCCATCAGATTTTGCAGCGTTTGGTCTGACAGCACTACACCCCAGCCGAAGGTGTCAAAGGGCTTGTTGCGCTCCACCACCGTGATGCGGTGCGCCGGATTTTGCAGCTTCATGAGCAGCGCGAAGTAAAGACCAGCGGGACCACCGCCTAAGCAAAGTATGTTCATGGATAAATAGTTTAGGCTTAAACTATTTTGTGTCAATGGGGGTTATCTGGGGGGTCTCTTTTTTTTGGCTGTTGTTGCTGATGCTCAAGCGGTTTTGTTGGACCGTTTTTTGGGGGCCGATGCCAATGGGGCCGTTTTGTGGGGCCGCTGGCAGCGGTGGTGGTGCACTGGTCCTAAAAAGATAGATGATGGATTTAAGTTTTGTGTTTACCGTATATACTTTTAAGCTTAAGGAGAAAAAAAGATGCTCACCAGAGTTTTTAAAAGCGGCAACTCATTGGCTGTCCGCATTCCCAAAGAGCTGGGCTTCGTTGACGCTGCGCAAGATATTGACGTTGAGCGCGTTGGCAACACCTTGGTCCTGCGCCTCGTCGAGCACAAAACGCTGGCGGATATCGGGGAAATTTTCTCAATGTTCAGTCCGTCCTTCATGGCAGAAGGACGGGAGTTCCATGAAGAACTTGAGCGCGATTGGGGTAGCTTGCCCCCTGCGCAAGCGAAAGTGCAAGGCTAACCATGCGCTTCATGCTTGATACCAATATTTGCATCTACCTCATCAAAAACCATCCACCTCAAGTGCTTAGGCGACTGGAAACCATGAGGCAAGGCGACGCCATCATGTCAGTAGTCACTTACGCTGAACTACGCGCCGGCTTGGAAATGCAAACCACCCACCGGGCACAGGACGAACGCGTCCTAGCCTTGCTCGTGGGCAGAATCCCCGTGCTGCCCTTGACGCAATCCGATGCTGAGTGTTTTGGCGTCTTGCGTGCAGCGGTGCGCGACCGCAGTCGCAATGCCATGGACCGACTCATCGCGGCGCATGCCCTGAGCTCGGGACTGACCCTCGTGACGAACAATGAAGCCGACTTCAAAGTCTACCCAGGGCTCGTCATTGAGAACTGGGCACTTAATGCTTGATAGGCCAAAACGGCTGAGTTTGCCTTTAAGTCATGAATGCAGCAGTGGGCTGAAGGCCCGGTTGGCCTCGGTGGCCAGTTGCTCGAATCTTTTATCCAGGGTCCAGATCCGTGTTGTCTCACTCAACAAGGCTGACGCCAGCAAACTTAAATCGACAAAACCACAACCACGACCGTACAACTGGCGGGCATCGAGCATGGAGAGAAGTTCCTTATGGCTGGCTATCAGCGCCGGTTCAAGTTCGGACAAAAGGCTGATGATGGCCTTGCGGCTGGGCGGTGTGCCACAAGCCACTTCGGCCACGATGTAGGGGTGGCAGACGACCGAGTCGGCCTCCAGCAAAGCCACTAAATGTTCGTTGCGCTGTTTGAAGTGGCCGACCCAGACCGAACTATCGACCAGCACTTTCATGGCGTACTCACCTCTTCGCGCCTGCGAGCGACCAACTCAATCTCTGGGGCCTGCCCGCCCAGCGCTGCCAAGCGGCGTGCGGTCTGCCGCTGAATGAAAGCTTTCACGCACTCACGAATCAGTTCAGACTTATCAAGCCCGGGATCGGCGAGTGCGACCGCTTTGGCAAACAATTGATCATCAATGGTGAGTGTCGTGCGCATGGTGTTCTCTTGCATCTTTAAGAGCATCATTTTGCATCAAAATAAACGCCCAACACATTCCCATCATTGAGAATGCGGGTGTTTTCAGGTTTTCAAGGCGCTGGGGTGCCGCGCTGGCAACTTCCTAAAATCACCCCATGCTGCCCCCAACCGCCCCTCGCCCCCACCGCCCGATGTGCGCAACTTGCTTGCGCCCGCAAAGTGCTTGCCTGTGCCATTGGGTCAGGCCCACGGCGCACGCGGTGGAGGTGGTGATATTGCAGCACCCTTGGGAAGTGGCCCAAGCCAAAGGCAGTGCGCGGCTCTTGCATTTGAGCTTGCAGCGTAGCCGACTGGTGACAGGCGAGGTGTTTGAAGAGTCCACTTTGCACGCCTTGCTGACGGCGCCTTTTGAGCATCAGAGTGGTGACACCCAGCCCCGGCTAACGCTGCTTTTGTACCCAGACACACCGCCAGAGTCAGACCTGCCCCTGGTTTCACCACCGGTGTTGGAGGCCGTGCATTTATTGCCACCAGCCGGGCTGCGCTTGGTGGTGCTCGATGGCACTTGGCGTAAAAGTCGCAAGATGCTGTACCTGAATCCGCTCCTTCAACAACTACCGCGCCTGGCCCTGCGCGATTTGCCACCCTCGCACTACTTGATTCGCAAAGCCCACCGACCTGATCAGCGCTCCACGCTGGAGGCCACTTGCGCGGCGCTGGCGCAATTGGAAGGAGACACCGGGCAGTTTGCGGCGCTGATGGCGGCATTTGATGGGTTTGTGGCTCAACAGGCGCAGCGCCGCGGGCCAGACTAACATCACCCCATGCTTTACAAATTCAAATCCAAATCCACCGGTGACGTCATCATGCTGGAGCCCAGTGGGCGCCGGGTTTTAGAAATCATTGGCAAGGACACGAAAAACGGCGCTAGCCAGCAAGGCATTGTGCTGGCCGTAGACATGCCTGCAGCCCTTGCCGCCTTAGAGGCAGCCGTGGCCCAGGAAGACGCCGAGCGCAAAGAGGCTATTGCGCAAGCCTTGGCCGAGCACAAACCACCACCTCGCTTTGAAGCCGTCTCATTGCGCCAGCGCGCCCTGCCCTTCATGGACATGCTGCGCCGCTGCGCCAAAGACGGCCACGAGATCGTGTGGGGCGTCTAAGCTGGATTAGTCGACCCGAGCGCCAGAGGCCTTGACCACGGGTGCCCATTTTTTAATTTCAGCGTCAATCAGCTTGGCAAACTCAGCGGGCGTGTTGCCACTGGGAATAGCACCCTGAGCCAGTAATTTTTCCTTGATGGCTGGTGAGTTAAGGGCCTTGGCCGTTTCTTGTTGCAACTTCAAAACCACATCAGCCGGCGTGCCCGCAGGAGCCAACAAGCCAAACCAACTGCTGGCCTCAAAGCCCTTGAGCTGCCCTGCCTCTTCAATCGTGGGCAAATCGGGCATAGCCGCAGAGCGCTGGGCGCTGGTCACGGCAAAGGCCTTGAGCTTGCCGCCCTTGATTTGCGGCATGGCTGAGGGCAGATTGTCAAACATCACATCCACCGTGCCCGAGACCATGCCCATCATGGCGGGACCCGAGCCGGTGTAGGGAATGTGGGTCATGAAGGTCCCCGTCATAGATTTGAACAATTCGCCCGCCAAATGAATGGACGTGCCGTTGCCGCTAGACGCCATGTTGAAAACGCCAGGGTGGGCCTTGGCGTAACGGATGAAATCGGGCACGGTATTGATGCCCAGTGCTTTGGCCTTATCGGCGTTCATCACCATGACGTTGGGCACACCCGCCACCAGGGTGACGGGGGCAAAGTCTTTTTGCGGATCAAAAGGCATCTTGCTATACAAAGACTTGTTGATGCCGTGGGTGCCCACCGTGCCCATCAAAAACGTGTACCCGTCTGGGGCCGACTTGGCCACAATGTCCGCCCCGAGGTTGCCCCCAGCGCCTGGGCGGTTGTCCACCACAAAGTTTTGGCCAAAAACCCGGGACAATTCCGGCGCTATGGCACGGGCCAAAATATCGGTGGTGCCACCGGGAGCAAAGGGCACCACAATTTTGACTGGCTTGGCAGGCCAGGCTGCTTGAGACATCGCATTACCTGCTACAACAAACATAGCTGCAATAGCAAGCCCAGAGAGCGCTACGGATTTAAAACCCTTAAATTTCGACTTCATGATGTTCTCCTCGTTTTATAAAAGTAGCTTAGGTGCATAGGTCCGTTTGATCGAAAAAAAAGCCGCCCTGACTTAACAAGGCGGCTTTGATTCAATTCAATTCAATTCAAACCCATCAATCAGCGAATTTTCCAGCTGCTTCAATGGCAGGCTTCAGTTTGGCAATTTCTGCGGCTACAAAAGCTTTATGGAATGCTGGCTCCATGCGCTTGTCAGTCACCACCACTGCGCCCAAACCTTCTTGCTTTTTGATGAACTCAGGGTCTTTCAAGGCCAGTTTCATGGCATCGTTCAACTGCTTGAGAATCGGAGCGGGCGTGCCTTTGGGGGCGTAGAGTCCGTGCCAGATGGTCAGGTTGAAATTCTTCAGACCCATTTCCTGCAAGGAAGGGTAGTCTTTCAGCAACTTGTGGCCAGACAAGCGCGCGGGGGTCGTCACGGCAAATGCCTTTACGCGACCGGACTCGATTTGCGCCGTGGTGTTGGTGGTTTGGTCGCACATCAGGTCAACCTGACCGCCAATCAAGGCCGTCATGGCGGGCGCGGTGCCGCTAAACGGAATG
Source organism: uncultured beta proteobacterium (assembly GCA_903840825.1). Taxonomy (GTDB): domain Bacteria; phylum Pseudomonadota; class Gammaproteobacteria; order Burkholderiales; family Burkholderiaceae_C; genus Rhodoferax. The sequence goes on along the minus strand of CAIMHL010000635.1, from coordinate 4,098 downwards.
GTCGTCATCGGCTCTTTGGCATTCACAGCCGCTTGCCACATCAAGCCACACAGGTGAGAGGCTGAACCCAAACCAGCATGCGCAATATTGAGGCTGGCGCTGTTGTTGCGGATGTAGTTCTCGAAATCGCGGTAAGTGTTGGCGGCCAGCTGGGGCTTGCCAATGAGGGTCATGGGCACTTCGTTAACCAAACCCAAGTACTCAAAGTCTTCCAGAGGTTTGTACTGCAATTTGCGGTACAGGCCGGGCGTAGAAGCCATGCCGATATGCCACAAAAGCAAGGTGTGGCCATCGGGGGCAGCCTTGGCAACTTTGGTCGAGCCAATCGTGCCGCCGGCGCCATTCACGTTTTCCACCACAAAGTTAGCACTGCCGCCCATGGTTTTGCGCATGGCTTCGGCCAGGTCACGCGCCACACGGTCAGTGGGTCCGCCGGCCGCAAAAGGCACAACGAACGAAATAGGCTTGGAGCCCGGATAGGTTTGGGCACTCGCCACAAAGGCAGTGGCCGCAAGAGCCAGAGCTAAAACACGTTTCATTGAGAAACTCCAATCAAAAAAAAGTAAAACAAATGTAATGCTTTTTAGATTGAAGCACTATGCGGAAACTACCTAGAAAACCACTCAAAAACCCCTCTTTTGACTGAGGTCAAACCGCCCGTCCCCGCCTTATTTGTAACTGCGCGCGTCCTCAATAACCCGACCATCGTTGGGTAGGGTACCCACAGCCAAAATCTCGACGGCACCACGCAATTTGGTCACCTCGCGAATGGCATCGCCAATCTGGTCTGCCAAAGTGGGCGTCACGGTGCCAGCAGCTTCTACCTTGAGCGTCATGGCGTCGTTGGCCATCTCGCCAGTGACCACCAGGCGCGCACGCGTCAGTTCGGGAAAGCGCTTGATGATGTCCGCCACCTGGCCCGGGTGCACAAACATGCCCCTGATTTTGGTGGTCTGATCCGCCCGCCCCATCCAGCCCTTGATGCGGGTATTGGTGCGCCCGGTGGGGCATGGCCCACTAAGCACAGCCGACAAATCACCCGTCCCAAAACGGATCAAGGGGTAATCGGGGTTGAGCGTGGTCACGACCACTTCACCCACCTCACCCTCGGCCACCGGGTCACCGGTGCCAGGGCGCACTATTTCAAGAATGACGCCCTCATCCAAGACCAGCCCTTCGCGGGCTGAAGTCTCGTAGGCGATGGAGCCGACATCGGCGGTGGCGTAGCACTGGTAAGCGTCAATACCCCGCGCCAAAAACCAGTCGCGCAAAGAAGGCGGAAACGCCTCGCCACCAAACATGGCCTTTTTAACGCTTGGTAAAGGCACGCCCATCTCGGCGGCCTTGTCGACAATAATTTTCAGAAAACTGGGCGTGCCGATGTAGCCAGCGGGTTGCAATTCAATCATGGCCTGCACTTGCTGCTCGGTCTGGCCGGTGCCGCCCGGAAATACCGTGCACCCCATCGCATGGGCACCCGACTCCATCATGGAGCCCGCAGGCACAAAGTGGTAACTGAAACAGTTGTGAATCAACTCACCCGACCGAAACCCGGCGGCATACATGGCGCGCGCCATGCGCCAATAATCACGCGCTGCGCCTTCAGGCTCATAGATAGGGCCAGGGCTGGCGAAAATGCGGGGCATTTTCGCGCCAAAACCCAGCGTACTAAAGCCACCGAACACATCTCCGCCCACACGACGCGTCGCCTGCTGGCGCTCCAGCAATTCATACTTGCGCGTGACGGGCAAAGCCGCCAAAGCTTGGCGACTGGTGATAGTAGATGGGTCAACATGAGCCAAAATTTCAGCGAAAGCAGCACTTGCATTTTTGGCGTTGGCCACCTGCGAAGACAGTGCGGCCATCAAGGCGGCTTCACGCGCGCCAGGGTCGCGCATTTCCAGCGCATCGTAATGATTTGTCATTGTTTATCCAGAGAAATACCGACCGACAGCGGACAGGGCTTGAGGGAGTGTATTGTTTAAGCCAACCAGCGTTTACGGCGCTTGTAGCTCTTGACATCCTTGAAGCTCTTGCGCTCACCACCGCCCACGCCCAAATAAAACTCCTTGACGTCTTCGTTGCTGGCCAAGTCGCTGGCAACGCCGTCCATCACCACGCGGCCAGACTCCATGATGTAGCCGTAGTCGGCGTATTTCAGGGCCATATTGGTGTTCTGCTCGGCAATCAGAAAAGTTACTTTTTCTTTTTGGTTCAAGTCTTTGACAATCTCAAACACCTCTTCCACGATTTGCGGCGCTAGTCCCATGGACGGCTCATCAAGCAACATCATGCTAGGGCTCGCCATCAAGGCGCGGCCAATGGCGCACATTTGCTGCTCACCGCCCGAGGTGTAGGCGGCCTGGCTCTCACGCCGGGTTTTGAGACGCGGAAAGTAGTTGTACACCTTTTCCAAATTAGCAGCGACTTCGCCCTTGCTCTTGCGGGTGTAGCCGCCGGTGAGCAGGTTTTCTTCAATAGTCAGGTGGGCGAAGCAATGACGCCCCTCCATCACCTGCACCACACCGCGTTGCACCAAATCTGCAGGCGACAGGTTTTCGATGCGCTCACCGCGCAGCTCGATCGAACCCTTGGTGACCTCACCCCGCTCGCCGCGCAGCAGGTTGGAGACGGCGCGCAACGTGGTGGTTTTACCCGCGCCGTTACCGCCCAAAATGGCCACGATTTTGCCCTCTGGCACATTCAGGGAAACCCCCTTAAGTACCAAAATGACGTGGTTGTAAATGACTTCAATGCCATTGACGTTGAGAACGATGTTTTTGGAATCCATAGTGCCTTAACCCTTAACCTAAACTAACCTTGACCAATCGGCAGCACTGCGCGCAATGCTGGCGGCTGACCAGTTATCCCGGACGAATCCGGGATAACTGACTAACTTAGGACTGGCAATCCGCAGGGGTGCGGGGTGTTAGTTTTTTCTCGGCCGCGTACTTGGCAGCGGTGCTCTTGACCAAAGGCTTGATGATTTGCTCATCAGCTTGCAACCAGTCAGAGGTGAATTTCCAGGCTTTTCCATCCCAAGTATGGATACGTGCCCAAGCGGAGCCCATGTGGTCAGTGCAAGACGTGCTGATGGGGCGCATGACGCCCGCAAAACCGAGTCCATCCAGCTTGGCTTGGGTCAGGTTCAAATTCTCAAGACCCCAACGAACTTGCTCGCCAGTCATGACCTTGCCCTTGCCAAAACGCTCTTGCGCAGCGCGCACACCTTCAAGGCCGAGCATGGCGCTCATGGCACCGCGCATGTAAAGCACTTGGCCAACTTCGTCTTTAGGACCCGTGCCCTGGCCTTTGCCGTGCACCAGAGTCATCACGTCTTTGACCAACTTGGACTGAGGCTCGGCACCGTGCTGCATGGTCACGGCGTTGTAGCCCTTGGCACCATCGGCCACGTCTTTGACATCAGGCTCAGCACCCGCCCACCACACACCATACATTTTTTCGCGGGGGTAGCCGGTGGCTTGTGCCTCCTTGATAGCCGTGCTGTTCATGATTCCCCAGCCCCACAACACGACGTTGTCTGGCTTGGCCTGGCGCACTTGCAACCAAGTGGCTTTTTGCTCAACACCGGGTGCGGTCACAGGCAGCAATTGCAGGGTAAAGCCGTGCATGGCCGCGCGCTCTTGCAGCAAGGGAATAGGCTCTTTGCCAAATGGGCTGTCGTGGTAAACCAGCGCAATTTTCTTGCCTTTGAGCTTGTCAAAGCCACCTTCTTTTTTGGCAATGGCTTGCATGATGGCATCCGCTGCTACCCAGTAAGTGCCGGCAATAGGGAAGTTCCATTTAAAGACCGAACCGTCAGCGCTTTCGCTGCGACCGTAGCCTACGGTGACCACAGACACTTTGTCAGCCGGTGCTTTCTCGGTGATGGCAAAAGTAGCCCCTGTGGACAAAGGTTGCACAAAGGCAGCGCCGCCATTTTTGCCTTTCAGGCGCTCATAGCACTCCACGCTACGGGCGGTGTCATAGCCGGTCTCGCACTCTTCGTAGGAGAGCTTGACGCCGTTGATACCACCGCGTGCATTCACCAGTTTGATGTAGTCCACGTAGCCGTTGGCCCATGGCACGCCATTAGGG
>CAIMHL010000634.1 GCA_903840825.1 uncultured beta proteobacterium | reverse complement strand
GGCACCCGAATGCGTTGGAGCGGCGCCCCCGCCGCGAATGCCGGGTGCCGGGGATAATGTGGGCCATGCCAAGTTTGAAACCCATTCCCCCAGACCGCTGGAAACTGTCCGTTGCGCCTATGATGGACTGGTCAGATAAAAATTGCAGGTACTTTCACCGCCTGCTTTCCATCCACGCGCTCTTGTATACCGAGATGGTCACCACGGGCGCCTTGATTCATGGCGACGTGCCGCGCCACCTGCGTTACAACGAGCAAGAACACCCGCTGGCCTTGCAATTGGGGGGCAGCGAGCCTGCTGATCTGGCCCAGTGCGCCAAGTTGGGCCAGGACTGGGGTTACGATGAAATCAACCTGAACTGCGGTTGCCCCAGCGAGCGCGTGCAGCGCGGCGCCTTTGGTGCCTGCCTCATGAACGAGCCGCTGCTGGTGGCCGACTGCGTCAAGGCTATGGTGGACGTGGTGCAGGTGCCGGTCACCGTCAAGCACCGCATTGGCATCGACAAAGTTGAAAGCTACGACTTTGTGCGCGATTTTGTGGGTACCGTGGCCGAGGCCGGGTGCAACACCTTTATCGTGCACGCCCGCAACGCCTGGCTCAAGGGCTTAAGCCCAAAAGCCAACCGCGAAGTACCGCCCCTGCGCTATGAGATGGCCTACCGGCTGAAAGCCGATTTCCCTCATCTCACGATCGTCGTCAACGGCGGCATCACCACCAACGCGCAAATAGCCACCCACTTGCAGCACCTGGACGGCGCCATGCTCGGCCGCGAGGCCTACCACAACCCCTGGTGGCTCGCCTCCTGGGACAGCGCTTTTTACGGTGCCCTGGCCACAGACCTCACCCGCGAGCAGGTGGAGGCCCAAATGTGCGACTACATGGTGCGAGAGGCCGCCGAGCATGGCACGCCGTGGTCCAACATTGCGCGCCATATGTTGGGGTTGCGGCATGGCCTGGCGGGTTCCCGCCGCTGGCGCCAGGTCTGGAGTGACCACAAACTCAAGGCTTTACCGCCGCACCAGGTGATGGCATTGGCCCATGGAGAAGCACTTGCTGAGGTCTGAGTCGAGGTACCGTCTGGCCTTGTTTGTCATTTGGCTTAGCCCCGCATTTTGGGCTGTCAATTACATCATTGCCCGCCGGGCACCCGGTGTGGTGGAGCCGCACATGCTGGCTTTGGGTCGTTGGGCCCTCGCTGGCGCCTTGTTGGCATTGATGGCACGAGATGAGCTTTGGCGCGAAAGACGCGCCATTTTGGCTGTCTGGTACCAATACCTGGTGTTGGGCGCTTTGGGCATGTTGGTGTGTGGTGCTTGGGTCTATATAGGGGCCAAAACCACAGATGCCATGAACATATCCCTGATTTACGCCGCCTCACCCATTCTGATTTCGATGGGTGCCGTCGCCTGGTTGGGTGAGCGTTTCGCCCCCAGACAAATGCTGGGGGTAGGGGTGGCGCTCGTCGGCGTGATGCATGTGGTGGTCAAAGGCCAGTGGACGGCGTTAGCGGATGTCAAATTTGTAGCTGGTGATGGCTGGATTTTGGCGGCCATGGTTTCCTGGGCGTTTTATGCCTTGTTACAAAAAAGGTGGCCTAGCACTTTGAGCGCCACAGCACGTTTGGCGTCCATTTGCACCGGTGGTTCAGTGGCGTTGCTGCCCTTTGCTTTTTGGGAGGCATTGCAGCCCAGTACGCCCGTTTGGACGGTGCAAGCCACTTTTTTGACCGTATCAGCGGCCCTGGTGCCCGGCTTGTGCGCTTATTTGATTCACGGCTGGTCTCAAAAAATACTAGGGACCAGTCGGGTCGCCGTGACCTTGTATTTAGGCCCCCTATACGCCGCTCTGGTTGCCTGGGGTGTGCTCAATGAGCCGCTGGGCTGGCACCACCTGGTAGGCGCCTTGCTCATCTTGCCGGGGGTGTTTTTGGTGACGAGGTCGGTGAAAGGCTAGAGCCGCGCTACCCCGCGGAGTTGGTCCCCGTTGGAG
>CAIMHL010000633.1 GCA_903840825.1 uncultured beta proteobacterium | reverse complement strand
TGGTTGAGCTGCTCGGCGATGTTTTGCTGGGGTGCCAGGTTCAGGCGAATCGGTGTTCCTTCCTGCCAAAAGCTTGAAATTTGCAAAACGCCGGGTCCACTCAAACCCCGGTGGGTAAACAGCAGGTCTTCATTGAAGGCGACTTGTGTTTTTTTACTGCCGGTCTCGATTTGCACCGGTAGGGACAAGCCGGACAACTGGGCAAAGGGCGCCCAGGCATCCGCGTCAAAAGTCAGCGGCACCAAGGCAGGGCGTGGCGTGATCACAGGCAGGTTGAACTGCTTGGCGATGCGGTAGCCAAAATCAGTGGCGCCAATCTTGGGGATCGACAAGCCGCCTGTGGCAATGACGACAGCGCGTGTTTGGACAGTGCCGTGATCACTCTCTATTTCATAGCTGCTCAAGCACCTCTCTAATGAGCTAGAGGCCACAAAAGCTATATTGTTTATATGGCACGAATGCCAGCGCGTCACGCCACCCGCATCGCATTCAGCGAGCAGCATTTGAATGATGTCTTCCGCCGAGCGGTCGCAAAAAAGCTGGCCTTTGTGCTTTTCATGGAAAGGGATTTCATGGCGCTGCATCAGGGCCAGAAAGTCACGCGGCGTGTAGCCCGATAAGGCTGAGCGGCAAAAGCGCGGGTTGTCGCTCAAAAAATTGGCGGGGCCCGTGTCCAGGTTGGTGAAATTGCAGCGCCCACCGCCAGAGATACGAATCTTCTCGGCCACCTTGTCGCTGTGGTCAATAAGCAGCACGCTCAAGCCTAGTTGCCCCGCCACGCCCGCACAAAACAGGCCCGCCGCACCAGCACCTACGATAACAACATCAAAATTTTTCATGGGCTGCAGTGTAGATGCAGGCCCATTGCCGTGGGTTGCTTCAGGCTGAAGCTGTTTTAAGTGCTTGTCCGGTGGCGTTGTGCTCTGCCAAAAACGCGACAGGCTGCTGCAAAGCCAGCAAGCCTTGGAGCACATCGCCCACCACGATCACGCTGGGGCTGGCCAGGTGTTCGCGTTTAATGGTGGCGTGCAGTTCGGCCAGGGTGCATACGGCGTGCCTTTGCGCAGGCAAACTGGTATTTTGGATGATGGCCACAGGCGTTTCAGTGGGCAAGCCTTTGAGCAACTCATCCTGAATTTTGGCCGCGCCACTCACACCCATGTAAATGACAAGCGTGAGCCGGGCGCTGTGCGCGGTGGCGGCCAGGGTGCGCCAGTCGGTACCGCTGGAGCCGGGTTTGGCGTGGCCGGTGACAAACACCACGCCATGGGCATGTTCGCGATGGGTGAGTGGCACGCCCAATGAAGTGACGGCGGCCAAGCCTGCCGTGATGCCATTGACCACGACGACCTCAATACCCGCAGCCTGCAGGCTGGCCAGCTCTTCACCGCCGCGCCCAAACATGAAGGGGTCGCCGCCTTTGAGGCGCACCACGTTTTCGCCTTCACGCACCGCCATGAGCATGAGCTTTTCAATAAAGGCCTGCGGTGTGGATTTGCAGCCCCCCCGTTTGCCCACATGGATGATGCGCGCGGTGGGCGAGGCCAGCGCCACGATGGCGTCGCTGACCAAATCGTCCACCAGCAGCACGGTGGCTGCCTGAATCGCTTTAAGGGCTTTGATCGTCAGCAACTCGGGGTCGCCGGGGCCAGCGCCTACCAGCGTGCAGCTGCCTTGAATTGAAGGGGATGTGGTGTCGAAGGTCATGGGGTCTTGCTCATGGTCTTGGCTAGATGCACGATGTGTGCCACTTGCAAGGCAATGGGTTGGGGCGTGGGCTCGGAGCCGTTCAATACCGCCTTAATCCAGGCCGCCGTGCTGGGCGCATCGGGGGTGGGCAAGCCGGGCACGCTCATCAAAGAGCCGCCTTGGGCTTCTTGCACCCGGGTCATGTCACCGGCTAAAAAAGCGTCCATGGTGGGTGTGCGGCGGGGGTCGGCCACCGGCTCACCCTCGGTGCCGCGCAACAGCAAAGCGTTGGAGCCGATCAACTGAAAGGTAGCGGACATCGAGGCGGCGTACTCGGGGTGCGTGTAGCTGCCCACCACGATGGCCGGCGCGTCGCAGGGGTTCATCAGCTTCACCAGGCTGTGGGCCGAGTTGCGCAAGCCCACCACGCGGCGCACCTCAAGTAAGCGTTGCAGGCCGGGGCACAGCAGGGCGGTGGGGATAAATTGCACTGTTCCAGGTGCTATTTCTTCAATAGCTTCTTCAGCACGGATATTAAGGGCTAGAAGCACATTTTGTGCTGAAACGCGTGTAGATTCGCTGGCCATGCCATGCACCACCACACTCAAGCCCTCGCGCGCCAGCAGCAGCGCCAAAAGCGGTGTGAGCACTGGCAGTTTGCGTGCGCCGTTGTAGCTGGGCAGCACCACGGTGGTGCATGAGGCGGGGACTTGGTGCAGGCGTGCGTGCGTGGCGTCGAGAAACCCCGCCATCTCTTGCGCCGTTTCGCCTTTGATGCGCATGGCCAGACAAAACGCACCCATTTCCAGATCCGTGACCTCGCCGTCCAGCACTTGGCCGAACAAGTCGGCGGCTTGTTCGCGCGTGAGCGAACGTGCACCGTCTTTACCGCGCCCGATTTCTTTGATGTATTTGCTGATTGCCATCCCCCGATTGTCCTTGAAGGTTGATAACTTTAGGCCATGAGCTTATGCGGCTTGCAAGTCGGTTGGGAGATTGGCTTTCACCATCCGCTGCAACTGCGGCACGCATGAGCCACAATTGGTGCCGCATTTCAGGGCGGTTTGCAGAGACGTCAGGCGTTCTTGGGCGTTGCCGGGGCATTGCTTGAGGTGGGCTTCTATCGCGACATCGGTCACGTTGAAGCAGGCGCACACGGCTTGGCCGCGTGACACCACGGCCACCGGCGGTTGGGCGCCGGGCAGCAGCAGGGCGCGGCCGTAGGCTTGGGCGGGCAACTCGTCTTTTAAAAGCGTGGTGATCCAGTCTTGCGCACTGGTGTCGCCGGCCAGCAAAAAGGCCTCAAGGGTGGTTTGGCTGTCGCCGCGTTGCAGCAGGGCGGCGCGGCGTTGGCCGCGTTTTTTGTCGGCGTAGCGAACCACAAAGGGGTTGTCCAGGTTGAGCAGAGCCTCAATTTTTGCCAGCAATTCATCGGGCGCGGCCTCGGAGTGGCTGGCACGAAACAGCAGGCCGTGGCGCTCGTCTTGGACGGCGCTTAAGGGCGTGTTGTTGGAAAAAGGCACGCAACTGGCAAAGTCAAAGCGGGCCATCAGTTGTTGTAATTCAATGCGGGCAGCAGCCACCAAACTGGCAGGCAACCAGGCCACAGCCAATAGCTGCCAAGGGCTGTCGGCTTTCAAGACCTTGACGGCGGCGTGTTTGAACTCGGGCTGTTTGGAGTCTGGGCAATAGGCCGAGGTGGTGAGGGCGTTGACGCCTGCCAAGCGCTGGCCGGTGGCGCTGACACCGCTTAAAAATTCTTCGCCCCAGTGCATGGCCATGAACACCTGGCTCAAACCCAACTCAGGGCTGGCTTGCAGGGGTACCAAAATCGAGCCGCGTTTGCTGGTGACATGCACCAAGTCGCCGTCCTTTAACAGCCGTCGCGCCATGTCTTGTGGGTTCATTTGCAAGGCGGGCTCGCGGACGTGGCCAAACAAGCGACCCAGCGTGCCGGTGCGGCTCATGCCGTGCCACTGGTCGCGCAAGCGCCCGGTGGTGAGCGAGAACGGGTAGCGCGATTCGCGCGGTTCGGCCACGCCTTTGTAGGGCGTGTTGATGAAATTGGCTTTGCCTGTGGGGGTGGGGAAGTGGTGGTTTTCGTAGAGGCGGGGCTGGCCTTGTTTTTGGTCTTCTTTGAAGGGCCATTGCTGGGGGGCTGCTTCTAAGATTGCATAGGTCAGGCCGGTGATGTCGAGGTCGCGGCCGCGGGTGGATTCTCGGTGTTCTTGCCAGACGGATTCTGGGGTGGGGTAGTTAAAGATTGATTTTTTTGGCTGTGAGGTTTCAGGCGGCTGTGTTTTCTGTGGCGGTGACGCTATGGGGGTCAGAGCCGAATTTCGTTCGGGGTTGTTGGACGCCGGAGAGGGGGTTGTCCTGAATTCGGATCTGACCCCCAAAGCTTGTTTGTTTGGCATTTTCAAGCGGACTTCTAACCGCTGCGCAAAATCTACCGCTATTTGCCAATCGTGACGGGCATCGAGCGGGGCTGGGATGGCGGCGCGGACTCGGCTGATTCGGCGTTCGCTGTTGGTCACTGTGCCTTCTTTTTCGCCCCAAGTGGTTGCGGGCAAGAGCAGGTCGGCGTAGGCGCAGGTGGCGGTGTTGGCGAAGGCTTCTTGCACCACCACAAATTCGGCGCGCTCCAAGGCGCGGCGCACTGTGGCTTGGTCGGGCATGGACTGGGCGGGGTTGGTGCAGGCAATCCACAGCGCTTTGATTTCGCCATCGGCGGCGGCCTGAAACAGCTCCACCGCTGTTTTGCCGGGTGTCGCGGGCACGTCAGCCACGCCCCACAGTGCAGCGACTTCGGCGCGGTGGGCGGCGTTGCCCAGGTCGCGGTGGGCTGATAGGAGGTTGGCCATGCCGCCCACTTCGCGCCCACCCATCGCGTTGGGCTGGCCGGTGAGCGAAAAAGGCCCGGCCCCGGGCTTGCCAATTTGCCCGGTGGCCAAGTGCAGGTTGATGAGCGCCGCGTTTTTGGCCGTGCCGCTGGTTGACTGGTTCAGGCCCTGGCAGTACAGGCTGAGGGTGGGGGTGCGCAAGTGTTTTGACGTGTCAGCGTCTTGCATCCCTGCAAACAAATGGGCCGCCGTGAATAAATCTTCTTTTGAAATGCCGCAGGTTTGCGCCACCACCTCGGGCGTGCAGTCGCGCACGGTGGCCTTGAGCGCCTCAAAGCCTTGGGTGTGGTCGGCGATAAAGGCGGCGTCCAGCCAGCCTTCCCACAGCATGAGGTGCAACATGCCGTTGAACAGCATCACATCGGTGCCGGGCTGGATGGGCAAAAACAGGTCGGCGATCTCTGCGGTGTCGGTGCGGCGCGGGTCGCACACCACAATTTTTAAAGCCGGGTTGGCGCGGCGGGCGTCTTCAATCCGCCTGAACAAAATGGGGTGAGCATAGGCCGTGTTGGAGCCCACAATAAAAATGGTGCCTGCGTGGTGGATGTCGTCGTAGCAGGTGGGCGGCGCGTCCATGCCCAGCGTTTGCTTGTAGCCCGCCACCGCGCTGCTCATGCACAGGCGTGAGTTGCTGTCGATGTTGTTGGTGCCAATCAAGCCCTTGGCCAGCTTGTTGAAAACGTAGTAGTCCTCGGTCAAGAGCTGGCCCGAGATATAAAAACCCACGGCGTCGGGGCCGTGTTGGTCAATGATTTGGGCGAATTGTTCGACGGCTAAATCCAGAGCATTGTCCCAACTCACGCTCTGCGGTTTGTCTTGGCGCGTCAGGCGGCGCATCGGTTGCAGCAGGCGGGTTTGCTGCGTGAGCGCCGCGCTGGCGGTGAGGTGCAGCGTGCTGCCTTTGGTACACAGCCGCCCAAAATTGGCCGGGTGATCCGGGTCGCCCCGCACGCCGGTTATTTGCGCGCCCTGCGTCTCGATGATGACGCCACAGCCAACGCCGCAATACGGGCAGGTGGATTTGGTTTCACGCATTAACGTTCTGCCCTGTGCTTAAACCGTGGCCAACACGGCCACAGTTTGGTGGCCCGGTCCGGCGCTGGGGGCTTTCAGGTCGAGCG
>CAIMHL010000632.1 GCA_903840825.1 uncultured beta proteobacterium | reverse complement strand
CCATCATGGTCAACTGCAACCCCGAGACGGTTTCTACCGACTACGACACTTCAGACCGTTTGTATTTTGAGTCCCTCACCCTCGAAGACGTGTTGGAAATTGTGGACAAGGAAAAGCCTTACGGTGTCATTGTTCAATACGGTGGTCAAACGCCCTTGAAATTGGCGCTCGATCTGGAAGCGAACGGCGTGCCCATCATTGGCACCTCACCCGACATGATTGACGCCGCTGAAGATCGCGAGCGTTTCCAAAAGCTCTTGCACGAACTGGGTCTTCGCCAACCCCCTAACGCGACCGCGCGCACCGAGCCCGAGGCTTTGGAGAAAGCCGCTGCACTGGGTTACCCCTTGGTGGTTCGCCCCAGTTACGTGCTCGGCGGCCGGGCGATGGAAATCGTCCATGAGCAGCGTGACCTGGAGCGCTACATGCGCGAAGCTGTCAAGGTCAGCCACGACTCGCCGGTGCTGCTGGATCGCTTTTTGAATGACGCCATCGAATGCGATGTGGATTGCATCCGCGATGCGGGCACCAATGGCTCTGAAGGCGCCACCTTTATTGGCGGTGTGATGGAACACATTGAGCAAGCCGGCGTTCACAGCGGTGACTCTGCGTGCTCGTTACCCCCTTACAGCCTGGGTGCTGAAACGGTGACAGAGATCAAGCGTCAAACAGCGGCCATGGCGAAAGCCTTGAACGTGGTGGGTTTGATGAACGTGCAGTTCGCCATTCAAAACATTGACGGTAAAGACGTTATTTACGTGCTAGAGGTCAACCCCCGTGCCTCGCGCACGGTGCCGTTTGTGAGCAAAGCCACCGGTATTCAGTTGGCCAAAGTGGCAGCACGCTGCATGGTGGGTCAGAGTCTGGCCTCACAAGGCATCAAAAATGAAGTCACACCGCCTTATTTCAGTGTCAAAGAGGCGGTCTTCCCCTTTGTCAAGTTCCCCGGTGTCGACACGATTCTTGGCCCTGAGATGAAATCGACCGGTGAAGTGATGGGTGTTGGCAAGACCTTTGGCGAGGCCTTCGTTAAATCCCAGTTGGGTGCAGGTACCAAGCTTCCGCGTTCAGGCAAGGTGTTTATCTCGGTTAAAAACAACGATAAACTCCGGGCTATTGAGGTAGCGCGTGCGTTGGCAGCGATGAACTTCGTGCTGTTTGCTACCAAAGGTACCGCTGCCGCCATCAATGCCGCCGGTGTCAGTTGTGGCGTTGTGAACAAAGTCACCGAAGGTCGCCCCCACATCGTGGACATGATCAAAAACAACGAAATCGCGTTGGTCATCAATACCGTTGAAGAGCGTCGCAACGCGATTGCTGACTCTCGTCATATCCGGACATCGGCATTAATGGCCCGTGTCACCACTTTTACGACCATTGCAGGCGCTGAGGCTGCCGTACAAGGTATGCCTCACCTTGACGACCTCGATGTCATTTCAATCCAGCAAATGCATGCGCAGTTGATATTGGCTTGATCAGGCGCTAACTATCGCGGCATAATCCTCGAATCCGCCGAGCGGCAACACT
>CAIMHL010000631.1 GCA_903840825.1 uncultured beta proteobacterium | reverse complement strand
GTCGCCCGGGATCAACTTATAGACCCGACGCGTTTGCGCCGTAAAGCGGCGCACACGGAGCAACTCATCCAGAAAAAGAGTCGCAATTTCGGTACTGTCCAATAAATTACGCATGTCGTTGCTGGCGCGGTACAGCTCGGTCACCTTGGCCTGGAGCTCATGGTTGACGGTTTGCAGCTCTTCATTCATGGACTGCATTTCTTCTTTGGAGGTGGTCAGCTCTTCGTTGGTGGACTGCAGTTCTTCGTTGGTGGATTGCAGCTCTTCGTTGGTCGATTTAAGCTCCTCCTGCGAGCTTTGCATTTCCTCGCGGGTGGACTTGGCTTCTTCCCTGGATTGTTGCAAGTCGTTGGCCAACTCAATCAAGCGCGCATCCTCGCCGGGGGCCTGCTCAGCATCACTCTGTTTTTTTCGCCTGGGGGCGGCCACGTCAAAAAACACGACAAGCACCATGCCTCGCAGGGCATCGGGCTCATTGAGGGGTTGAATAAACACGTCCACATACTGCTTGTCGCCTTTGTCCTCGATCTTGATGTGCTTGATGCTGCCCGGTGCCTGGTCGCGCAGGGCCCGGTGGAAAGCAACACTCAAGGACTGGCTCAAGCCCTCACGGGCCATTGAAAACAGATTCGTGCTGGGCTTGCCTGCAGCAGGCTCCAGGTAGCGCCCTGTTTTGCCACTGAAGTAAAGCACCTCACCCTGGTCGGTCGCCAGCACGGCTGCTGGTGCAAAGCGCAGCAATATCAAGCGCTCGACGGCGACTTGTAGGTTGGAGAGGGACATGACACGCCTTTGTTCAAGTGCTTCAGTAGCTTGGGTGAATGACTTGAAAGCGGTGGGAAACCCCAACGGCAAGACACGCATGGGGGCATCAAGCCGCTTGTAAATTCTGGATTTTCCGGGCAACACGGCAAACAAATCGGTGCCGGGCACGGCCTCTGCATTGCCCAACGCCAAAAATCCGTCCCGATTCAGGCTGTAGTGAAACAGCTGAACCAACTTGGCCTGCAACTCTGATTCGAGATAAATCATCAAGTTGCGGCAAGACAGCAAATTGAGCTTCGTAAAGGGCGGGTCGGCAATGAGGTTGTGCTGGGCAAAAATGACCATTTCACGAATTTCATTACAGACGCGGTAGCCGCCGGAATCTTCCACAAAAAAACGTGTCAAGCGTTTGTCTGAGACATCCGTGGCAATACTGCGTGGATAAACCCCGGAGCGCGCCGAGGCGATGGCATCGGGGTCTAGGTCTGAGGCAAATATCTGGAGCGAAAAGCGGTGAACCGGCTTGAGTTCTTCGAGCACCTCTTTGAACACCATCGCCAAGGAGTAGGCTTCTTCACCCGTGGAGCAGGCCGGCACCCAAGCCCTGAGCACACCGCCTTGCGGGTAGCTTGCCAGCAGGGCGGTGATGACTTCCGCTTGGAGCTGCACCCACATATCGGGGTCTCGAAAAAAATTGGTCACGCCAATCAGCAGTTCGCTGAACAAGAGCTTGGACTCTGGCGGGTTGGCACGCAGGTAGCGCAGGTAGTCCGACATTTTGGACAACTGGTGCAGCCCCATGCGGCGCTCCACGCGGCGCTGAATCGTGCTTCTTTTGTAAGCCGAAAAATCGTGGCCGGTGTGCGTGCGCAGCACCACGATCACTTTGTCAAGAAAGCCGGACTCCTCTTTGGCCACTTCTTCTGTGGCCGGGGTGCTTGAGGGGGCTAAGGTACGCCCCACATAAGACATGATTTTTTCAGGCAATTCGTCGGCCGGCGCCACCACGTCGGCCACGCCGGCATCAATGGCGCTGCGGGGCATGCTGTCAAACTGAGCCGTATCAGGTCTTTGCACAAAGCAGGCGCCCGCGGCTTGGCGAATGGCGCGCAGACCCAAAGTTCCATCCATGCCCATGCCAGACAAAATAACGCCAATGCTGTTTTGTTGGCGATCGCCGGCCAGGGATTTGAAAAAGAAATCAATCGGCAGGCGAAAACCATGTCGCTCGGCGGGTGCAAACAAATGAAGCACATTGGCCAACACCGAGAGGTCGTGCCCGGGCGGAATGACGTAGACATGGTTGGGCTCGACCTGCATCTGGTCTTTGGCCTCGACCACAGGTAAAACGCAGTGCCGCTGCAACAACTCCACCAGCATGCACTGCCGGTTGGGGTCCAGGTGCTGCACCACCACGTAGGCCATGCCCCCATTCGGCGTCACATGTGCTAAAAATTGCTCCAGCGCCACCAAACCGCCCGCTGAGGCGCCGATCCCGACAATAGGGAATAAGCCACTTTTGGGTGGGGAAATATTTATTTGATCCAAGCAACCTCCAATCGTCCTGCGCTAGGACGCCTGCTGGCTCATTATGAGCTGCTTGAATTTTAGAGTAGACGGGGGCAATCAGGGCTCTACCGCATGTGTACCCATGAGGTTTTCGGCAAATGAAATGGCTTCTTGGCTGGGCCGCTCCACCATCACGGGCACCTCGGACAAGGTGAGGGTTTTCAGCGCCACACTGCCCAAAAAAGCTTTTGACAGGCCACTGCGGCCATGAGAGCCCATGTAAATCATGCTGCAGTTTTCCTTTTTGGCCATCTCCACGATGGCCTGCGCGGGCCCGCCGTTGAACTCAATGCGGGTGCTGACCTCTACGCCCAACGCACGGGCGGCCTGAACCACCAAGTCTAGGTAGCGCTCCGCAATGGCACGGCACTGCCCCTCGTAGTCGGCCTCGGACGGGTATTCAAAGGGAATACCCCCCACATACACCGGGTACTGGTAGGAGGGTATCGAGGTAAAAACTATCACCCGGGCCTCCAGGCGCTTGGCCAGCGCCACGGCTTTAAGTGCCGCAGCGATGGACAGCGCCGAGCCATCGGTCGGCACCAGCAGGGATTCAAATGGAGGACTGCCGCGCTGATGAAACGCCAGCACATTACCCAGTACCATCCGGCTTATTTTTCAAACTGGCGCAGGGCATCCAGTGAAAGAATATTAATCTCGCGCCGCTCCACCGCGATGATGCCCAAGTGGTCCAGCGCACTAAAGGCCCGGCTCACGGTCTCCAGCGTCACATTCAAGTGGTTGCCAATATCGCGCCGCGTCATGGGCAAAGTAAAGCGGTTGGGGGAGTAACCCATGGCTTTAAAACGCTCGGACTGAATGCGCAAAAACCGCGCCACACGAGCCTCGGACTTGGCGGCGTGCGACAG
Source organism: uncultured beta proteobacterium (assembly GCA_903840825.1). GTDB lineage: Bacteria > Pseudomonadota > Gammaproteobacteria > Burkholderiales > Burkholderiaceae_C > Rhodoferax. The sequence goes on along the minus strand of CAIMHL010000631.1, from coordinate 7,946 downwards.
GGCATAGGTGGTTTGCTCTTGCACAATTTCACGGCTGATAGCCCAATACGCCATACGCTCAATGTCGTTGCAGGCACGGCCTGGCGAAAACAAATCAGCGGAGGGGATTTTGATCAGGTCGCAGTCTGTGAGGGCGGTGACCTCGCTCAAATATTTGTTTTTACACACACCGTCAAAACCCAGCAAATCGCCTTTCATGGGGAAAGCCAGCACATGCTCGGCACCGTCAAGGTGGGTCATGGCGGTTTTGAGGGCGCCCAAGCGCACCACATACAAACCATCAAAAGGCTGCCCCATACAAAAAGCGGTTTGGCCCGCTTTGAGGCGACGGCGCCGGAACAAGCCGGTGTCGTTGGCCTGGTGAACATGGCCATCAAAACGCAGCAAGTTCAGAATTTCTTCAAAAGTAGACCAGCGCTCGTCGTTTTCCAACTTCAGTGCGGGTTGCGACCCGGCGGGCTGCCAGCGGGCCACGCTCGGTAATGCTTGAACGTCCATCATAGTGTTGCTCTCTTGCCGGATGCCGTGCCCGGTGGGCACTTAAGCGAATCCCTGGGACCAACTTTATGTGCTGGGAAGGGTTCGGTCTGTAGGGAGTTCTCAACGCATGATGTCGGCAATCCCAGACAACGAAGCACCACTAATCGGTGGAACGGCGCCCGCGAATGCCCTCTTCAGAATCCACCAACTTGTAGCGCACGGCCAGGCGGACCAGCCCGGGCACATCAGTCACCCCCAGTTTGGCCATCAGCCGACTGCGGTAAGTAGCCACCGTTTTGGGCGACAAATGCAGCGCACCCCCGATCGCGGAGCTGGACTTTCCGTTAACCACCATCACGATGATTTGCTGCTCACGCGGTGAGAGCGCGTTTAAAGGGGAGTCTTCATCCTTGAGGGAAAACACTTGAAAAGCGAGGTCAGCCACATCAGCGCCCATGTATTTTTTACCCAGCACCGCCGCATCAATGGCCTGCAACAACTCACTCCCTGCAGAGCCTTTCAGCACGTAGGCACAGGCCCCCATGCGCAGGGCTTCGGCCACCTGGCGGGGCTGTGCCGACATGGTCAGCACCACACAACGGGTGGGCGTATCGCGGCGTTGCATTTCTGCCAGAAGCTCAAACCCAGAACGCCCACCCAGGTTCAGGTCCAGAATCAGGACCTCCGGGCGAAGTCGCAAAATATCAGCCAGCGCCTGCGTAGGATCAACCGACTCCCCCACCACCTGATGGCCTCTGGCCTCTAACAAGGCGCGCAGGCCATCGCGCATGATGGGGTGGTCATCCACCAAATAAAGACTGGTCATAAAGAGGCTCCAGCAACAGGGGATTTCCAGACAAATGCAACTTTGGTACCGCTAGGAATCATGGGCTCGAAGCTGACAAAAGCACCCACGGCATGCGCCCGCTCATGCATGCCCAAAATGCCGAGATGGCCGGTTTGAGGGGCCGGCTCAGACACCAGCCCAGTGCCGTTATCGCTGACCACAAGATGCATTAGCGCAGGCGAGCCGGACAGGCGTACAGAAATGGCGGTGGCCCCAGCGTGCTTGAGGGCGTTGTCCAGCGCTTCACGCATCACCATGAAGGCGGCATACTCCACTTCGGTGGGGTAGCGCGTGGGGGCCAGCTCGGGCTGAACATACAAGGCAATGTCCAAATTAGGACGTGACAAGGACCGGTTGCGCAACTCGTTGTCTAGCGCAGCCGCCAAGCCCTGCTCGTCAAGCAAGGGCGGGCGCAGCCCGACCAGCACCTGTCTCACCTGACGAATGGCCAAACTGATTTGCTGACCCATTTGAGCCTGCAGACGGGACACGCCCGTGGGCACTTGATCGCCCTGCAGATTGACCACGGTTTCATGGGCCAGACGGATGGCCGCCAGCGTTTGCCCCAACTGGTCGTGCAGCTCTTGCGACAGGCGTTTGACCAGCGCTTTTTCCTGCATCAGGAGTTTTTGGGTCAGCTCGGTCAGTTGGGTCTGAACACGCTTGAATTGGGCCTCGGCCTGAAGCCGCTCGGTGATGTCGGACAAGTGGCTGATCAGCACCTGCTGCTGCTGAACCATGACTTTGCTTAGGGTTGCGTCCAGATCAATCTCGCGCCCATCAGCGTGCAAGCCTTTCACCGGACCCAGGCTCATCTTGCGCCGGGCGGCGCTGGAGGCAGCAAACTGCTGCACGTACACCGAGTGCACAGCCCGGTAGCGCTCAGGTATCAATTGGTCAAGGGGCTGGCCCAGCATGTGGGCACGGCTATGTCCAAAGATCCGCTCAGCGCTGGTGTTGTAGGCGCTAATAAAGCCACCTGCATCGGTAGTAATAATGGCGTCTGCGGTCGCATTGAGGACAGCCTGGAGCAGCGCCTGCGCCTCCCCCTGACCAAGTTCGCTCAGCTGTTTTGAAATCAAATCATCTCCACTCGGTTTGACTGCTCAATTGATTGTGATTATGGCAAGTATTTATTCAAATAATCTTACAAGTGCGCCTATCGGTGCAATTTGGGCAAACCGGGTGTCTTGATGCCCTTAACCCGCCTATGTCCGACATGCTTGCGACTTGTCAAGCTTGAAAAACTGCGCTTTTTTTAAGCTGTAAGTGTCGCAAAGCAGGGCAAGACCTGACGCTTTCGACGAATTCACTCCGAATCAAAAACCCAAGCAAAAGGAAAATAACCATGGCAAACCTGCGCATTTTCGAGCCCACACTGGCCGATCCCTTCGAGTCTGTCTTCCGCCGTTTCATGGCACCCATGCGGCTGGAGAGAAGCAACGAGGAGCTCGATATTCGGGTGGACGTTGTGGAAAAAGACGGTGTTTTCAAAGTACGTGCCGACATTCCGGGCGTTAAAAAGGAAGACATCAACGTTCGCATTGATGGCAACCTGGTGCAAATTGATGCCGAGACCAAACAGGAAAATGACTTTAAGAGTAACGGCGACAAAGTGCTGCGCAGCGAGCGTTACTACGGCTCGGTGTCGCGGGCTTTTACATTGACGCAAGATGTCGATGAGTCCAAAGCAGTGGCCAAGTATGAAAATGGCGTGCTCACGCTGGAGTTGCCAAAAAAAGCCACCTCAAGCGCGAAACGACTGGCCATCCACTGATCGGCAGCCAGCTAAAAAGAGGCCTGCGAAGCGGGCTTGGGTAGGTGTTGTTCTGCTACCCTTGAGCGGATGTCCAGCACCCGTTCAATTTCACCCACTTCTCCTCGGTCGCCCAGCCTCACCATTTTGATACTGTCGGCGCTCTTGGGTTTGCAACCCATCACCACCGACCTGTATTTACCCGCCCTGCCCGCGCTCACCGAGGGTTTCGGGGCAGCCATGTCGCAAGCGCAACTGACCCTGACGGCTTTGCTGCTGGCGTTTGGCTTGTCGCAACTGATTTGGGGGCCGCTGTCAGACCGCTTTGGCCGGCGTCCCATTTTGCTCATTGGCTTAGGGGCCTACGTGCTGGCCTCAGTGGCCAGCACCTTGTCACCCAGCATGACTGCCTTGATTTTCTGGCGCACCGTGCAAGGGGCGGCCATGGGGGCTGGCGTGATGTGCGCACGCGCCATCGTGCGCGACCTCTACAACCCGGCGATGGGCGCGCGCGTGATGTCCAAGGGCTTGAGCGGTTTGGCTGTGGTGGCCTGTGCCAGTGCTCCTCTGGGGGGCTTGCTGTCAGACCTGTTTAGCTGGCGCATGGCCTTGCTGGCGCTGGCTATTTTTGGGGCCGCAACGCTGGCCTTGGTGGTGCTGCGTTTTGAAGAAACCGTACAGCAAAAAAACCCCAAAGCCCTGGAGCCGGCCACCTTGGTGCGCACTTGGCTAGAGATTTTGCGAAACCCCACCTTTTTAGCGTTTTCCGCCTTGTCCGCCGCATCCTACGGTGGCCTATTTACTTTTTTGGCGGCCTCATCGTTTGTGTTTATCAAAGTGCTGGGCCTGGGTAAAACGCAGTACGGGCTGATCATGTTCACCATGTCACTGGTCTATATGCTGGGCACTTTTTTGTGCCGCTGGCTGCTCCCCCGCTTTGGGGTGAAGCGCTCGGTGGCGATTGCGGGTGTGTTTTCTCTCACGGGCGGTAGCCTGATGGCTGGGCTGAACATGGCGGGCGTGGCAACACCTTGGGCCATCATTGTGCCGATGTACTTCTTTATGCTGGGCCACGGCATCCACCAGCCCTGCGGACAAAGTGGGGCTGTTGGCCCCTTCCCCCAAGCGGCGGGCGCCGCCTCGGCCTTGAATGGCTTTGCCATGACCTTGGCCGCCTTTGCGATGGGCGGCTGGCTGGGCACACACATGGACGGCTCGGTGAGCCCGCTCACCTACGGCGTTTGGTTCTGGAGCGCCCTGATTGCCCTGGCCGCCTGGACACTGGTACAAAAGCAAGGAACGCCCCATGCAAGCTGAGCACACCCCCACACCTTTGCGCTATTTGGCATTGGCTGGGCCTACTGCCTCGGGCAAAACCGCCGCCGCGCTGGCCATAGCAGCCCAACACGAGGTAGAAATCATCAGCGTGGACTCGGCGCTGGTGTACCGCGGGCTTGACATTGGCAGCGCCAAACCTTCCGCTGCAGAGCTGGCCAGCGTGCCGCACCACCTGATCAACATCCGCGATCCTCTTAACGCCTACAGTGCCGCCGAGTTTGTGACCGATGCCACAAGGCTAATTGGCGACATCAACGCGCGCGGCAAGTTGCCGCTTTTGGTGGGTGGCACCATGCTTTACTTCAAGGCCTTGCGCGATGGCCTAGACCCCATGCCCAAGGCTGACCCTGCCACCCGCGCCGCCCTGGAGCAAGAGGCCAAAGACAAAGGCTGGCCCGCCCTGCACGCCGAGTTGGCGCTCATTGACCCCGTGACCGCCGCCCGGCTGAACCCGGCCGATTCGCAGCGCGTCTCTCGGGCGCTGGAGGTTTTCAGGGTTTCGGGGCTGCCGCTCTCCAGTTTTCATGCTACAAAAAACAAAGCTGCTCAAGCACAGCCAGAGGACCTCACAGGCCAAAATGATCAAAATTTACCCGAAGACAACACCCTGCTGATCTCGCTGGAGCCCACATACCGGGCTTGGCTACATGAGCGCATTGCCCTGCGTTTTGACGCCATGCTGGGCATGGGTTTTTTGGACGAGGTAAAAGCCCTGCGCGCTCGGGGCGACCTGCACCCCGACCTGCCCGCCCTGCGCAGCGTGGGCTACCGGCAAGCGTGGGAGACCTTGGACGGCCTGTGGCCCATGGCCGAGTTGCGCGACAAGGGCGTGTTTGCCACCCGCCAACTCGCCAAACGCCAAATTACCTGGCTGCGCTCGATGCCGCACCGCCAAGTGGTGGCCTGCGACGACCCCAACGCTTTGACCCAGGTGCTGCAGTTGGCCCGCACCTTTAGTGAGGGCAAGGCATGAGTCTGGTCATTACTGGGTTGAGCAAACATTACGGCGAGGTGCCGGTGTTTAGCCAAGTAACGCTCACCGTGGCACCGGGCGAATTTGTGGCGATTGTGGGGGAATCAGGCGTGGGCAAGTCCACACTTTTGAACTGCATGGCGGGCCTAGACACCTGGAACAGCGGCCGCGTGACGCTGGACGGGGTGGACTTGGGCGAGTTGGACGACAACGGCCTAGCCTGCCTGCGGCGCGAAAAGACTGGCTTTGTCTTTCAGGCCTTTCATGTGCTGCCGCATTTGAGCGTAGCGCAAAACGTGGGCCTGCCCCTGATGCTCTTGAACCAATTGGACGATGCCCGCGTGCAAAGCATGTTGGCCGCCGTGGGCCTGGCGGGCCTGGGCGAGCGCTTGCCGCAGCAATTGAGCGGGGGGCAATTGCAGCGCGTGGCCATCGCCCGGGCGCTGATTCACCGCCCCAGCCTCTTGCTAGCCGACGAGCCCACCGGCAACCTCGACCCCAGCACGGCCACGCTGGTGATGGACGCTCTGGTAGGGCAAGTTCACCAGCACGGCGCCTCATTGGTGCTGGTCACCCATTCTGCTGCGGCCAGTGCGCGGGCCGACCGCGTGCTCCAACTCACGGCACAGGGCCTGGTACCTTTTGCGGCCAGCACCAGCACTTGAACACCCCGCATGATCGCGCTCCTTAAAACCTACTCCTGGCAAGAACTCAAACACCACCCCTGGCGCAATTTATCGGCTGTGGTGGCGGTGATGCTGGGGGTGGCACTTGCTTTTTCGGTGCATTTAATCAACGCCTCGGCGCTGGATGAATTTTCGAACGCGGTGCGCACCATCAACGGTGAGCCAGACCTGAGCTTGCGCGGGGTGCAAGGCCCGTTTGATGAGGCGATTTTTGCGCGCGCAGCCCGGCTCAAGGGTGTGGCGGTGGCCTCGCCGGTGCTGGAGGTCACGACCTACGCCCGCACAACTGGCACGCCTCGCATGGCCCTGCGCGTCGTCGGTGTGGATGCTTTGGTGGTCGCCAGTGTGGCACCTTTGCTGATGCCAAGGCCCTTTGAAGGCGCGGAACGGATGGCACTGTTTGCCCCCGACAGGGTCTTTTTAAACGCCACAGCGGCGACAGCGCTCAACAACCCCACCCTGCAAATTCAAAGCGAGTTGGCCTTTAAAGAGGCCCGCGTTGCCGGCAGCATCACTGCCAGCGGTGCCCCGCTGGCGGTGATGGACCTGGGCGCGGCGCAAGACCTGTTTGGCAAAGTAGGGCTGCTCTCGCGCATTGACCTGCGCCTGCAAGCCGGGGTTGACCGGGCCGCTTTTGTGCGCGACCTCAAAAACGACCCCACCTGGCCTTCGCAGCTCACGTTCTCAAAACCGGAGGATGCCGCCGCGCAGGCCAATAATTTATCCAGCGCTTACCGGGTCAACCTGACCGTGCTGGCGCTGGTAGCCCTGTTTACCGGGGCGTTTTTGGTGTTTTCGGTGCTGTCTTTGAGTGTGGCCAAACGGGCGCAGCAATTTGCGCTGCTGGGCGTGCTGGGCCTGAGCGGCGCGCAGCGGCTCAAGCTCATCTTGTGGGAGTCGCTGATTTTGGGACTGCTGGGCAGCGTGAGCGGCGTTGCCCTGGGCACGGGCTTGGCCGCGCTGGCCTTGCATTGGTTGGGGGGCGATTTGGGTGGGGGTTATTTCACCGGCGCGGCCCCGGCTTTGCAGTGGAGCGTGAGCGCTGCTTTTGTGTATGGCGGTTTGGGCGTGGCCGCCGCGCTGGTGGGCGGCTGGTGGCCGGCACGCCAGGCGCAAGGCTTGCCACTGGCGCAAACGCTCAAGGGCTTGGGTGGTACCAGCGTTAACCACCAGCGCCACAGGATCAGCCTTTTTTTGATCGCCGCCAGCGCCCTGTTGGCATGGGTGCCTGCCGTCTATGGCGTGCCTATTGCGGCCTACGTGTCGGTGGCGCTTTTGCTGCTGGGCGGTATCACTGCCTTGCCTTGGTTGGTGGGCTTGTTGCTGGCGCGGGTAGCGCCCTGGGTGGCGCGCAGCACCCTGCCCTTGCTGGCCGTGGAGCGTGCGCGGCGCGTGCGCGAAACGGCGGCGGTGGCGGTGAGTGGTGTGGTGGCATCGCTGAGTTTGGCCATTGCACTGACCGTGATGGTGGCCAGTTTTCGGGACTCGGTCACCCAGTGGCTGGACCGCGTGCTGCCGGCCGACCTGTATGTGCGCAGCGCCCAGAGCCTGAGTGCAGGCGACACGGTGTATTTCAGCCCGGTACTAATTCTGGCGGCGGCCCAGCTTGACGGCGTGCAACGCGTGCAGCCCCTACGCCAACGCGCCCTGCTGCTTGACCCCACGCGCCCACCCGTGATGCTGATGGCCCGCCCCCTGGACGACCCCGACCGCGATCTGCCGCTGATCCAACCGGCTTTGCCTGTGCCGGCTGGGCAGATCGGCATTTATGTGAGTGAGGCCATGGTCGATGTGTATGACGCCCGCCCCGGCACCGTGTTTAGCCGACTTAATGCATCTTTTATGCCTCTAGAGCAAACTGGCCTT
>CAIMHL010000630.1 GCA_903840825.1 uncultured beta proteobacterium | reverse complement strand
ACTCTGCGAAATGCGCGACAAAGCGGTCTCGCTCCTCGGCCGCCGGTCCATCGAGATGGCGGGCCAGGACGCGCGAATATCGATACAGATGCTCGAACATGATCGGATCCCCTTAAGAAATGAAGGGACCAGACTCTCCCGGGTTCGACAGTTAAAAGCTAAAAATCCCCTTCCTCTCCAATGAAATCAAGGACTTAACAGCGATTTTTGGTAAATGTTGTAATGGCGCGATTAACGTCTTTTAGTATGCAGTTTTCTAATTGAATTTCTGCTGATATAGTAGTGGCGTGTTTATCAAGCTAACCCGCCGCGGCACCAACGAATACGTCCAGCTCGTAGAGGCCTACCGTGACGACAACGGCCGCCCGAAGCAGCGCACTGTTGCATCCTTGGGGCGTCTCGATCAAATCAGCACCGAACTCAATTCAGTCATCTCGGGACTGCTGCGCGTTACCGGCCAATCCCCTCTTGCATCGTCCTGCGCACCGCCAGTTGCGCCCACCGTGAGCTTTGAGGCGGCACGCGACTTTGGTGATGTCTGGGCACTCACCGAACTGTGGAATTGCCTTGGCTTTGATCGCTTGCGCCAAGTGTTTAGGCGCACCCGTCACACCATTGACGTGGAAGCCCTGATTCGGGTCATGGTGCTCAACCGCTTGTGCGATCCGGACTCCAAGCTCGGCGTGCTGCGTTGGTTGCAAACGGTCACATTGCCCGGCGTTGCGCTGGAGTCCATTGAGCACCAGCACCTGCTGCGCGCCATGGATGCTTTGGTGGAGCACAAGGATGCAGTGGACGGTGTGATGACTGGCTTGTTGCGCCCTTTGGTCGATCAAGATCTGGCGGTAGTGTTCTACGACATGACCACCATCCGCACCGCAGGTCTGTCTGAGCAAGACGATGATGTACGCAAGTTTGGTATGTCCAAAGAAGGCGTGGTTGCGCGTCAGGTGATGCTGGGCGTGGTGCAAACTGCAGAGGGCTTGCCGCTGTATCACGAGGTGTTTGAGGGCAATACGGCGGAAGTCACGACCTTGAAGGCCGTCATTCAAAGAATCGTCCAGCAGTTCCCCGTCAAACGCGTCATCGCAGTGGCTGACAGAGGCCTGTTGTCTACCGACAACCTGGCCGATTTGCAGACCATCACCTTGCCCGGTGGGGGTGTGCTGGAATTCATTCTTGCGGTGCCAGGCAGGCGCTACTGCGACTTCGTTGATCTCTTGGCGCCGATTCACACAACGCTATGCGCTCAGGCAAAGCAAGAGGTGCTGGTCGAGACCGTCTGGAATAAGTTGCGTTTGATCGTGGCACATGATCCATTGGTTGCCAAGGAGGCCACTGACAAGCGGGGTACTCGCATTGCCGAACTGCAAAAGAAGGCGCTAGAGTGGAGCGGCAAGCTCGATGACCAAGACACTGGCAAGAAGGCGCGTGGGCGCAAACTGTCCGATGGTGGCGCCAGGGCGCGCTTTTACCGCGAGGTGTCTGACGCCCATCTGTCACGCATCATCAAGGTGGACCTCAAAAGTGAGTTGTTCACCTACGACATTGACGAGAGAGCGCTTACCCATGCGCGCCTGATGGATGGCAAGTTGCTGCTGGTGACCAATACCCCAGACTTGAGGCCAGACGAGGTGCTCAAACGCTACAAGTCTTTGGCCGATATTGAGCGCGGATTTCGGGTGCTCAAATCCGAGATCGAGATTGGCCCGGTCTACCACCGCTTGCCAGCGCGCATCAGGGCGCATGCAGCCATTTGCTTTATGGCACTGATTCTGTATCGGGTGATGAGGATGCGATTGCGCGCAGGCCACACCCAACTCTCGCCGGAGCGCGCACTCGATAAACTGCGTCGCATTCAGCACCACCAGGTGATCGTCAACGACACACAGCCGGTGGCCGGACTCTCCACCATCAATCAGGAGCACACCGCCATTCTGGCGGCGCTGACGATCAAAAAACCAACGCTAAATACCCAATTGACCCTCCTGTAGTGGCACGCTTGACTGGCGTCACCATATGAATCAATAACTTACGCTCTCAACTGTCGAAGTCGGGTGGGCTTGGACGAAAACCATTGCCCGGTCATCCTTGAATACAAGCGCTCGGTGGGTGAGAACGTCATCAACCAGGGCTT
>CAIMHL010000629.1 GCA_903840825.1 uncultured beta proteobacterium | reverse complement strand
CTCCAACTCTCTAAGTTTGTCTGAGCGCAGCGGGTGTTTCATGTAGCGCAGCGCCTTGCCTTCAATTTGACTGATGCGCGTCTTTGACAGATTAAACATAAAACCGATTTCCTCTTGCGTGTATTCCTGTGTCAGGCCAATCCCAAACCGCAAACACAGCACCGTCTTCTGCCTGGGGGTAACGTCCTCCAAGACTGCTTCAATCAGTCGAACAACGTCCTTCTTGGACAGCTCTTCCCCAGGGTCAACGCACTCACCTTCAAGGGGTATGCAGGGCAGCTCTGGCATATCTTCGTCATGCAAATAGCCGTATGTGTAGTACGCATTCTTGAGTTCTGCGCTTGCACCCACCATAGTGCCGTAGGGTATGGTGCGACCCCTGACTATCCTGGTCATTTGTTTTTGCTCCTTATGATTTTGTGAAGACGGTCTTCAATCGGTTCTCTTACGCCTTTGCCCTCCCAAGACTCCCACAGCCCGTTGCGGCGGTCATCAATAGTTAGGTCGCCATCTGGGCTTTGGCGCAGCAGTATGCCCATCTCTTTGCAACTTGCTGTGAAGCGTTTAGGTGCTTCCTGCGTGGGGCAAATGGTGTAGGTGTAGGGTAATTTAGCCATGATTCTTTGCCTTCAATGCTTTTTCGATTGCGTGGTACAAACCCCAAGGCGTTGAGCCATTGCTGTCATTCCATTTGTTGTAGATTTCCGCAAATTGAAATTCAGTCAGCCCTACCCAAGGGCGCTGTGGTGAGTGCAGTAGCGGCTCAGTCGTGATGTACTTGCGTCCATTGGCATCGGTCATTATTCGTTCAGTCACTGTTCTTCTCCTTAATCCAAACAATTCGCTTGCCAAAAAAGTACAGGTAAAAGTACCACCTGTCTCTCCATTGCGCGTGAATGTTTATTGGTTTACCGCCTTCGTTGATTGAGAACCCCCACGCCCGAAAATAAGTGACAGGATTCATTTGTTGAGTTCCTTCAACTTGGCTTCCACTGCACGGGCAAATTCCATCAGTTCCCCATCGTAATCAGCAGGGATAGTGCTTGGCATCATGTTCAAGATTGTGGTTACTGTCAGCCCTACCCACTCACGCTGGGGTGGGGCGGTGTAAAGGGGCACTCGGCCTTCGCCGCCGTGCTTGTAAATCGTCCCGCAGTTGACAGCATTAAAGTGTTCGCGCACCTCGTCAATCTTGACCCAGCCTTCAACGGCATTCCAGTATTCAAGCGGCTCTGGCTGCTCTGGCAGGGGTGGCTGTGCCTTCACATAATCAACGTACTCTCCGTCAATCAGCAGGGTTACTTTACCAAGATACCCTTCGGGCGCTGCACCGCCGCTGACGGACTGTAGCGATACCCCTGAGTGACAGAAACAAGAATCCTCCTGCACTGGCAGGGGTAGGGCAACCCTTTTGATTGCCTGATGAACAACATGGAACATGATTTCATAGTGACCATGCTTTCCCTCTTGCATTTTCTTGTCGTACAAATCAATCACGAAGGAGTTCATTTCTGTTTTGTCGTATGCCGCAGGCTCCTGCACTGGCAGGGGTGGGGTGGCTCTAAAGTTTGAGTAAAAACGACACCCACCACATACACCAGAAGTGTTAGGCCATGTGGGCTTGTGCAAGCAACGGGCGCATGATTTTTCTTGCATTGCCACCGGCTCGGCTTGCTGCTCCAGTGCGGTGCGTAGGGCGGCGATGGCTTGTTCTTTTCGAAAAACCATATTGCCACTGCCATCATCAACCATGTCCAATTCATCTGCTTCTAACGCCTCCAGCGCCTGCTGCATTACTTCGTCTTTGTCACTCATTGGTCTTCTCCTTTTTTTGTTTCAGACTTTTAACGTAGTCCAACAACCGGGCAAGCACCGCTGGCTCCAGTGCTATCACTATGTTTTCGTGATGGTTTACTGCAAGCCAGATTTGATGCCCATCGTGGCTGGCGTAGACGCCATCACCTAGATACGTTTTGTCTTTGTTCATGTCGTTCCCCTTGCTCTGATGGCGGCGGCACATTGGTCGCGTACATCAACCTCTTGCTGCATGGCAAGGTTCTCGCAGATGACAGAACCTGCTTTCATCCCATCCCTGTAGCCACAGCGGTACGCCTCGGCAAGTGCAACCTCTGCCTTGTGTACGGCGATAAGACCAACAAACGTCTCTAACTCAGTCTCCGTAAACAGCACACCATCATGCCTCCCAAGAAAGAGGGTGGGGTATACAGCACCCACTTGGTCAGCCATCTCTTTGGTTTTTTCTTTCATTTCAATATCTCCCTCTCAAGCGCCGCTACCGCAGCGTCAATTTGTTCAAACAAATAGTTAGGTAGTTGCGCTTTGTTGATGGACATTGCACTCTCAATCGCCGACAGTAGGCGCAGGAGTTTTAGTAGTTCTTGTTTACTCATATCTTTTCTCCTTATTTCATCAAAGTTGTTATGCCTTTGCCGATAAGAAAAAGCACAAGCCCGCCAACAAGACTCGCGCCGAGACCACTCAAGCCGCCCAATATGATTGCGCCAACCCAGCCCTTTGACAGCCATACCCTGTGTCTTTTCTCGTAGAACACACCGCCAATGGTTGTAGCAAAAACTATCAATATCATAATTTTTACAACAAGGAGACTGCCTTCTTCAAGTGCGGCTGGGTGTAGCTTCTCGATACACCCTGCGTATTCACGCATCTCCTCAACAGTAGCCACATCATGGTTGTAGCCGCGTACATACCCCAAGCAGGCTTTGCGAGATGCTTCTTGGGCAATGGCATTCGCTGCAATTGCAGTTGAGTTGGCGCTCAAGGCTATCGCTGTAGAGGCGCTCATAACATTCCCCACAGAAACCCGGCTATCACACCAAGAAACGTGATAGTCATAACCAGAAGAAAAATGATGGTGCCGTAGTGAATGACATCATCAATCAAGCTGTAATCGTCATCGTTGTTCATAGCGTGACCTTCCTTGTCTTAAATCCCCGGTGCGTGTAGCACTGGACACTGCCATCCTCCAGCATCTTCCAGCCTGCGTTCTCACCGCAGAGCTTTTG